>CALGLM010000350.1 GCA_937930275.1 uncultured Ignavibacteria bacterium | reverse complement strand
ACTTCGGGTTTATCCGAGCTAAACGTTAATAATTTATTTATAGTACTAACATCGGTAAAATATTCAGAAATACTTTTTATTGTATTGCTATGCGGTGAATCGTTAAAATCGCCGCATAAAATAATCGGATAATTTTGTAAGGTCAAACAAATTTCTTTTAACTGTCCCATATTTAGCAAGCGTTCAGTATCTTCCTGTCTGTAATCAATATGGGTATTCATAAAATACAAAGTATCCGTATTAAACAAAATTTTTGTTACAAGCAAACCTCGCTGCTCGTTATTATTTAACATTTTGTAATGATAATTTGTATCAGTTAATATTTTATGGCGTGATAAAATCGCATTTCCGTACTCGCCGCCTTGGTAACTAATATTTTTATAGAAAGAATAATACATACCTGTTAGTTTTGCCAGAGAATCTGCTATATTAATTCCGTGCGTTCTTTCAACGCCGTTATCAACTTCTTGCAAAGCTACAAAATCGGCATTAACATTTTTAATTAAATCGGCAATACGTATTAAATCAATAACCCCGTCCGTTCCTTCACCATGGTGAATGTTATAACTTAAGACATTAATTTTTGATTGTGCAAATAAAAATTGTCCGGTAATCAAAAATAAAATTCCAAATAACTTCAAATAATTTTTCATAGGTCTATTTTGTTTAAATTAGTTGCGTTTCTTTCCCAAAATACTCCGTCTTTATAACCTTGTATTTTTTTATCTTGTTCAGCCATAGCCAATCTTTTTTCGGTATATAATGCATAAGTTTTATCTACTTCAATCCCTACAAATTTTCTATCCAATTTTTTTGCCGTAACCGAAGTTGTTCCGCTCCCCAAAAAGGGGTCAAAAACAACATCTCCCGGTTTTGTAGAAGCTAAAATAATTTTAGCCAGTAGCTTTTCGGGTTTTTGTGTGGGATGATCCGTATTTTCCGGCATAGACCAAAAGGGAACGCTAATATCAGTCCACAGATTTGAGGGGAAAGTTAATCTAAATTGACCGCCTTCCTCTTCTTCCCAATCTTTGGGAGCACCGTCATCATGTCTATAAGGTGCAATAACTTTCTTTTTCAATTTTACTTCTTCATAGTTATAAACATAATTGTTGCCTACGGTAAAAAACCAAATATCTTCGGAATTACTTTTCCAATTATATTTACTCCCTCTCCCTTTTTCTCTTTCCCAAGTTATACGATTTCTAACCTTTAAATACTTTGAGGCAATTAATTCAATGGCCGAAGATGATCGCCAATCACCACAAATATAAACGGAAGCAGTCGGCTTTAATATTTTAACAAGCTTTTTTAACCAGCTGTCCAAATATTCCATGTAGTCTTCTCTACTCATTTTATCAAAGCTCACCTCATTAAATCCTCGTTTTAAATTATACGGTGGATCGACAAATAAAAGATCAACAAAATTACTCGGCAAAAAGTCTAATACTTCAAAGATATCTTGATTTATTGTTTTATTAATAATGTCATGTTCATAAACTTCCTTTTCCACTTTTATTAAATTTTTAGAAAATATTTCAATATCTTCATCAGTAATAAATAAAGTTCTATTATTTTTAGCTTTTGCCATTAATTTTCCTTAAAATCTTAATTTTATCCTTGTAAATTATCAAATATTTTTACAAATTAAAATAAAAATTATTAGGGTTGCCATGAAAAAATTATTACTATTTATTACTATTACCTTATTTGGGTTTAACGGAATTTTTGCACAACATAATATCGGCTATGACGGTAAAAACTATTATTTTACCGATAGATTGCTTGTTGTGTTAGAACAAAATTCGTATAGCGAAAACGGTAATAGCGTTATTTTGGAAAATTCGCTTAATAAAAGCTTACAAACTTTTGCACCCGCTTCTATTAAAAAGATGTTTAACATAAAGGCAAAAGAATCGGCATCGGGAAGTTTGTTAAATAGAGTATATTTAATGGAATTTTCTAATAATATTGATATAAAACTTTTTGCCGCAAAAATAGGCAAATTAAAAGGGATTGAAATTGTAGAACCCTATTACTTAAATGAGTCGTTCTATACTCCTAACGATCCTTCGTTTGCACAACAGTATGCTTTAAGTAAAATTAATGCTGCCGATGCATGGGATATTACAAAAGGAGATAAAAGCATAATAATCGGAATTGTTGATACAGGTGTTGATTGGGATCATCCTGATTTAGCCGCAAATATTTGGACAAACCCTAACGAAATAGCTAACAACGGAATTGATGATGATAATAACGGAATGATTGATGATATACGCGGGTGGGATTTTGGCGGTTTAACCGGAGTGCCCGATAACGACCCAATGGAAGACAGACCCGATCACGGAACTTTGGTTGCCGGATGCGCTGCAGCCGTAACAGATAACGGTGTCGGTATTTCCGGAATCGGATATAATTCCACAATTATGCCCGTAAAAACTTCACAAGATAATATAAGAACAGATACAGGAAAAGCATTAATATCTTACGGCTATCAGGGTATTTTATATGCAGCCGAAAACGGAGCTTCGGTTATTAATTGCAGCTGGGGAAATTATGCATACTCAACAATTAATAGTACAATTATCGAGTATATTATTACCGTTCTAAATATAAGCGTAGTTGCCGCAATGGGTAACGATAATTTAGATGCCACTATGTACCCCGCAAACTACAAAGGCGTACTATCGGTTTCAGCTACTTCAACCGACGACACTCGTTCTTCGTTTTCAAATTATGGGTACGGCGTTGATGTTTGTGCTCCGGGTACTGCAATTTTAAGCACATGGATGAATGATGTTTATACTTCGGCAAGCGGTACTTCCTTATCATCCCCTATTGTTGCAGGTTTATGTGCATTGGTAAAAAACAAATTTCCGTTATATACGGCATTGCAAGTTAACGAACAAGTTAGAACAAACTGTGATGATATTTATTCCGTAAATAGTGCTTATGATAAAAAACTTGGAAGAGGAAGAATAAACGCTTTTAATGCAGTCAATAATATTAATTCCAAATCATTACGTTTATATCAATATGAGATTGAAGAAACGACAAACGACGGAGTTTATAAGCCCGGCGAAAATTTAAAATTGACGGTACATTTATTAAATTATTTGGCTCCTCTCCCTTTAGTTAACGTATCGGTTAGCACAAGTAGTCCGTATGCAACCATTACAAGCAATTCGTTTTCGGCTTCCAGTATTGGTATGCTTGAAATATTTGATAACGGGAATAGTAGATTTTCAATTGATTTGGCAAATAACACGCCGGCTAATACTACTATAGACTTAGTATTAAATTACTCATCAACAGGTTATACGGATTTTGAAGTTATTCAAATTTTAGTAAATCCGACTTTTGCCACACAAATTACCGATAATATAGAGTTTACGGTCACAAATAAAGGAACAATCGGTTTTAATGATTATCCAGACAATAATCAAGGTATAGGGTTTAAGCTTTCCAATTCGTCAAATTTATTGTTTGAAGGGGGATTACTTTTTGGTACTTCAAGTTCAAAAGTAGTTGATTGTTTAAGGGGTACAAATCCTGATGTTGCAAATTCTGACTTAAGCAACGTATTACCGTTTATACTTTCCGTACCCGGTTTATTTGCCGATGTACAAGGGCATATGGTTATTAACGATGATAATGCGGGAAGTAATAAAATAGGAACTCAAATTACTTTGGATACTTATACGTATAATGAAACAGGTTTGGATTATTCAGCTATTTTTAGATATGTATTTAAAAATACAAGCGGTTCAGATATTTCGGATTTTTACGCCGGATTATTTTTTGATTGGGATATTGACGAATCTACATCCGGTAATAACACCGCTAGATCGGAAGAGCACACGTCTGAACTCCAGTCACCGTACGTAATCTCG
>CALGLM010000349.1 GCA_937930275.1 uncultured Ignavibacteria bacterium | reverse complement strand
GCAATAATATTTGTAGGGAATCTTTTAATTGTTGTATTATAAGTTTGAACAGATTGATTAAATTTCATTCTTTCGACAGAAATTCTATTTTCCGTTCCTTCCAACTGACTTTGTAATTGTAAAAAGTTTTCGTTTGCCTTAAGCTGAGGATAATTTTCAACCGTCACCAATAACCGCGATAATGCAGATGACAAATTATCTTGCATTGCCTGAAATTTTGCAACTGCTTGAGGATCGTTTAACATTTCCGGAGTTAGTTTCATGGATGTAGCTCCGGCTCTTGCTTCGGTTACGGCAGTAAATGTCTCTTTTTCAAATTCGGCAACTCCTTTAACTGTTGCTACCAAATTTGGGATAAGATCTAATCTTCGTTGGTATAAATTTTCAACTTGAGACCAGCTTTGTGTTACATTTTCATTTTGGGTAACTAAATTATTATAAATACCAATACCCCACATCAAAACAATTACGGCAATTAAAGCAATAACGCCTAATACACCACAACCTATTAAAAGCCCTTTATTTTTCATTGTTTTCCTCTTAATTAATTAGTTAAACTTCTTAACGGAGCAGGAATGCGTCCACCCCTTCCTACAAAATTAATAGGATTGAGTTCCCGCACATACATTATTGGAGCTTTTCCTAACAAACCACCATAATCAACAAAATCTCCGACTTTTTTACCGACTGCCGGTATTATTCTTACTGCCGTTGTTTTATCGTTTATCATACCAATAGCACTTTCGTCAGCAATAATCCCCGCAATAACACTTGCAGGAGTATCCCCCGGTACTGCAATCATATCCAGACCAACCGAACAAACTGCCGTCATTGCTTCTAATTTCTCTAAAGATAGGTTCCCTTTCATAACCGCATTTATCATTCCTTGGTCTTCACTTACCGGTATAAAAGCTCCGCTCATTCCGCCCACCGAAGTACTTGCCATTAAGCCGGCTTTTTTAACGCTGTCGTTAAGCATTGCTAATGCTGCCGTTGTACCCGGTGCCCCTACGTCTTCAACTCCCATGGCTACTAAAATATCGCCGATGCTATCCCCTTCTGCAGGAGTAGGAGCTAACGATATATCAACAATTCCAAAAGGAATACCGTGTTTTTTTGCAACTCCGCGTCCAATTAATTCACCTGCACGCGTAATTTTATAAATTGTTTTTTTAATTACTTCAGCTAAATTTTGTAAATCAATTTTTCCGGCACTTTTTATTGCTTCTAAAACAACTCCAGGACCGCTTATTCCTACATTCAACACTACTTCCGGTTCTGTTACTCCGTGAAAAGCACCGGCAACAAAAGGATTATCTTCAACAGCGTTACAGAATACAACTAATTTTGCACAACCTATTGAATCGTTGTCTTTTGTAAGTTCGGCTGTCTTTTTTATCACTTCGGACATCTGATTAACAGCATCCATATTAATGCCTGTTTTTGTTGACCCGACATTAACACTTGAACAAACCCTTTTTGTATTTGCTAAAGCATAAGGAATTGATTTTATAAGTTCTTGTTCACCAATAGTCATCCCTTTTTGAACAAGAGCGCTATAGCCGGCTATATAGTCAATTCCGATTTCGGCTGCAGCCTTATCTAATATTAAAGCTATTTCAACAAGTTCATCAGCTTTAAATCTATCAAACGGAATTGAAATAGGAGTAATTGAAACTCTTTTATTTGCAATTGAAATTCCGTATTGCGATTCAATCTGTTTTGCATATTTAACATGATTTGCACCATAGCGTAATATTTTTTCATAAATGTTTTGCTTAGTAACTTCTAAGTTTCTATCTGCACAATCGCGCAAACTAATACCCAAAGTAACTGTTCTAATATCAAAATGCTCAATTTCGGTCATTTTGATAGTTTCGAGAATCTCTTCAAATTCGTAATTCATTTAAAACCTTATTTAATAAAATTAATTAAATTCTGTGCATGTTTCTAAAAATATCTTCATGTTGGCAATATATTTTAATTTTTAAATTATTTGCAACTTCCGACATTATGTCTTGCACAGCTTTAAAATCTTTAGGAGAGGAACTTAAATCAACAATCATAATCATGGTAAAAAATTCATTCATTAATTTTTGAGTGATATCTTGAATATCACAGCTTGCTTCTCCCAATGCTTTTGTAACGGCTGCTACAATGCCTGGTTTATTTAACCCAAAAGCAGTAATTATCATTCTACCCGAGTTCTTTTCATCACTGAAAGTAAATTGAGTTTCTTTTGCTTCAGCTTTGTCTATTATATTGCTAACAATTTTTTTTACGCTATCCGGCGAGGCTTTTTCTCCTAATTCCTCAATAGCAATTAAAGCTAATTTTCTTAATTCTTCTTCTGATAGTTTCAAGGTTTCATTCCTTTATAATTTTCTTGTAAATTTTTTAAAGTTCTGTTTATAATATTATTATTTTTTTCTATTACAAATTTTTCGGTATTTTGAATATTCCCCCTATAAAAACGAAGCAATAACAAATCACCTATAACTAAACCGTCAAAAACCCTATCTGACATAAAAGAGTTTACGGTAAAATATCCCGTAACTGCTATCCATCCTAAAGAAAGTATCCCCGATAAATATTCACCGGTATAAAATTGACCTAAACCCGGCATTAAGTACGAAAATATTTTTGCTTTTGTTAACGAATATAGCTGTTTTTCAGTATTTTCACAAATCTTTTTTAATTCATTATCACCTTGGCTTTTGCTAAAATAATAAGCGGCCATTTTAAAATTATCGTAAAAAATATTTAACCACCCTTTCCAAAAAAATATTTGTTTGGTACTATCGGTAAATCTATAATCATTTTCAATTTCTCTTAATATTTGTTCAGCTCTATCAGGTGTTCTTCTTAATAAATTTGTTCTAAAAATCATAATTTTTGAGTTAAAAACCTCGTCATCTTTATTAGCATATAATAACGATTTACTAAAATACTCAATTGCTTCGTCAAATTTACCTCCTTGTTTATAACACTCGCCAATTCTAAAATTTGCATAAAAATCAGTACTTACATTTGAATTAAAAAACAACAACCTTTTATATTCTGTTATTGCATCAAAATATTGTTCCGAATTATACAGACTATCTGCAACAGACTTTAGATCTTGAGCATTACTAAAACAAGTAGATAATAAAAGAAAAAGCGATACAATAGTAAATTTTTTCATTAAAATTTTGGAATAAAAAAGTTTTTTTCGGAAAAGAATTTTTCAATATCATTATTTAAATCAAAACTCAATTTAGCATTAAATATATGAGCGCTTGCTATTGAACCATAAATATTACCACTATAAAACAATGCGCCCAATCCGGTAAAAATCCAGCCTCTTGTGTAGTGTTTAGCATTAAAGTTATCGTATGCCAAAAAAGCACACAAACCGTTAATTACAAAAGCAGTAATTCCGTCCGTATAATTTTCAGTATAAATTTTTCCTAAACCCGGTATTATAGCCGAAAGTCCGGCAGCCCAACTCGGGCTTTTCTTTTCTGGATAATATTTTCTATTATATAATTCTTTTATTTTTGTTAAAGCTAATGTATCAGAGTTAAATGTTTCAAACATTATCGAGCTATCAGGATACCCCCCGCTCTGATAAAAATAGCTTATTTGTTCAAGTTTTTTAACATAACTAACATATTTATCAGGTAAATAATCCCCTTTATTTACAAAACTCCTAAATTCTCTCGGTAATAGAGTTTTGTATTTAATTAGATAGTAGTTTAATTTAGCTTCATCACTATATACCGAGCCCCAAAACAACATTTTAAGATAATCTTCCGCTTCTGAATATCTTTGCATATCAATAAGCATTTCTCCTAAACGCAACTTTACAGTATCATTTTCATAATTTTGTAAATATGCACGATATTCATCAAAAGATCGTAAATAATCTTTTTGTTGATATAAATAATCTGCAAAAAGCTTTCTATTTTCCGGACTAAGATAATTATTTTGAGAAAAAGTTAAACTTGAAATAAACAACAATAAAAAACAACAATTCCGTAAAATCATAAACGACAAACTTTTT
>CALGLM010000348.1 GCA_937930275.1 uncultured Ignavibacteria bacterium | reverse complement strand
CTACTTTATACCAAATTTTACCGCCTATTACATCAACAAATCCTTCTTTCATATTCTCTCCTTTTATAATTCCTAATATTAATATAAATAATACGAAATATTTTAATAAATTACTTTTCATTTTTTTCCAAAATATCATGTTGTTCAATTATCATCTTTTTAAATTTAATTATTGTTTTTAATTTTTACTAATAAATATTCTAATTAATATTAAAATAAGTTATTAAATATTAGCTTGAGTTTTTTTAATATATTTACTTAATTAGTTTACAATTATTTCTGTTATTTTATGCGTAAAAAAGAACTTACTTACTTATTATTTATTTTATTAATTTCAGTAAACGTTGATGCTCAAAATACTCGTTTTGATTCGTTAATAACTATTGGCATAGAACAAATTTATAATTTACAATACTCGGCAGCAGAATCAACTTTTAAAGTAGTTGCAAAAGATTATCCCAAAAGTGCCGCCGGTTTGTTTTTTGATGCTATGATTGTTTGGTGGAAAATAATGCCCGATTTAATGAATGAAAGATACGATGATATTTTAATTGATAAACTTGAAAACACTATTGATTATTGCGATGAATTATTAGAGAAAAACCCAAATAATTCGGAAGCCTTATTTTTTAAAGGGGGTGCATTAGGGTTTAGGGGAAGATTGTACATTTATAGAGAAAGCTGGATTAAAGCGGCTTTAGACGGGAAAGATGCTTTACCCCTAATAAAAGAAGCTTATAAGTGCGACCCAAACAATATTGACGTGCAACTCGGATTTGGAATTTACAATTACTATATCGATTTTATTCCGCAAAAATACCCTGTTGTAAAACCAATTGTTTCTTTATTTCCAAAAGGAGACAAACAGAAAGGACTAAAACAGCTAAACTATGTTGCCGATAGAGGGAAATATGCAAACTACGAAACACAATACTTTTTGACTTCAATTTACTATCAATACGAAAAGAACAATAAAAAGGCATTGGAAATAATTAATAACTTACTCGTTAAGTTTTCAAACAATCCTGCTTTTGAAAAATACAAAGGAAAAATACTAATCGGAATGAAAAATTATTCCGAAGCCAAAGAGCTTTACAACGGAATACTGAATAAATGTAACAAAGGATTGACAGGATATACAAAACGTACCAAACGAGAAGCATTTTATCATCTCGGATTTGTTAGCTATATAACTAATAATTTTTCGGATGCTATACCGCTGCTTGAAGAAAGCAAAAAAATATCTTTTGAAATAGATAAAAAAAGTGACACTAATTATAAAGTAAATACGCTTTTATATCTTGGAATGTGCTACGATGCTACCGGAAACAGAAAAAAAGCAACTGACCTTTACGAATCGGTATTAGACTGTGATGATTTTTCCAATAGTCACAATAATGCTAAAAAATATTTAAAAACCCCATTTAAAAACTAAAAAGCGATTTTAAGTCTATAATTCTTAACTTTTAATTAATCACCGATTTATGAAAGGGTTAATCCTGTTAATCGGTTTTTTATCGAGAAAATTTTGGTTCAAAGAAAAGAAGTCGAAATTCCGATTCTATGTAAACCGCCTATTTCACCGTAAGACGAAAATGAGTAATCGAATTGATATTCGCTAATATTTAAACCAAAGCCCAAGCTTATACCTGCCAAACCTGTAGATGAGCCAATTTTCAAATCTTTTCTACGTTCGTTATCATATCCGATTCTTAATTTTAGCGGTTTGCTAATTTTAACCTCTGCACCAACAACAAACTGCTTAAATCTATCTGATAATTTATCGTATTTATCTGCTAACCTAATAAAAGTTAAAGCAAAAGTAAAAGGGGTTTTATCTAATTCTTTCATAACACCAAATCTAACATCCAAAGGCAAATCTTCTTTAGTATCTACATAAGAAGAAAGTTGTTTTCCTAAATTTAACACAGAAAAACCGAAACTCCATTTTTTATCGGGAATTAAATATTGTAATCCCAAATCTAATGCAGCTCCCGTTGAAGATTTATCGTCAATACCGGAGTAAATAAACTTTATGTTAGCACCATAATAAAAATTTTCTTCCAAACTGCCGGCATATCCTATTAAAACAGCAATATCACTTGCACCAAACTCACCGGTTCTATCACCATACCTATTGGCTTTATCAAACGTACCATAGTTAATATATGTAATACCTGCAGAAAAACGTCCGTAACCTTCAATTAAAGTCGAGCCTGATAAACTTGCCGAATTAATATCTAAAACATGTTTAAGAAATGAAAAAGAGACGGGATTATCGGAAAGAGTAGCAATTCCTGCCGGATTATAAAACATTACGTTAGGGTCATCGTAATTTGCAACAAAACTTCCTGCCATAGCTGCAGCACGCGGACTTGTATCTAACCTTAAAAATTCGTAAACATTTTGTGCTTTATTAATATTTGCAATTAAAAATATTACTAATAAAATATATATTTTACGAAACATTTTTTCCTCTTTTTTAACATTTAAATTTAACCAATAATATTTGCTAAAGGCAAGTCATTATTTTATGCAAATATAACTATTTTTTTAGAATTTTTTGATTAGAATTTTTATACAATACTTAAAAATAAACGGGACTGAATAAAATTTAAGAACAACTCTAATTTTATTAAAATAATGCACAT
>CALGLM010000347.1 GCA_937930275.1 uncultured Ignavibacteria bacterium | reverse complement strand
TTTAAAAATTATTTATCTTTTGTGTGGAATGAAATAATTGCCGTAAAATTGGGAAACAGAATTTATACCGATTTTGAAGAACAAGGGTTTTCATCATTATGGTTAAGTAATATTGAAGATAAAAAAGAAAAACACCGAATAATTGATGAATTAAATTTTGAATCTTACGATTTAAGTGAAAAATTATATAAATTTAGTTACACCGGTTGTATAACAAATTTTAGAAAAAATGATATTGCAATTATTTATAAAAACAAGGGAGGTGATACAAATCCCTTAAAGCAGCAAATTTATAAATGTACAATAAAAGATATTTCGCCTAATAATGTTGTTATATCTTTAAGAAGCGAACAGCCGCGAATAGAAATTTTTACAACCGATGATATATATTGTATAGAACACGACTTATTTGATAAAAACTACTTTGGACTTATTTCGTCATTGTTTAATTTTTTAGCGAAAGAAAAAGAAAAAAGAGAGCTGTTGCTTGGTGTTAAAACCCCGTTGCAAAATGAGCTTTTATATGACGAACCGGATTATAACAGTTATTATATAAAAAAAGCATTATCGGCTAACAATTACTTCTTGTTACAAGGACCGCCGGGAACCGGGAAGACTTCTACGTTTTTGATAAATTATATAAAAGCACTTTACTATAATACTAATTTACAAGTTATGATTGTAACTTTTACAAATCGTTCGTTAGATGAAGTTATTAAGCATTTAGTAAATCATAATTTGCCTTTTGTTCTGGTATCAAGCAGCAGCAACGAAGAGTATTCCTTTAAAACAATTCTAAAAAGTAAAAAATTTAAGGAACATCCTTTTAGCGGGTTTAGAATATGTTTGGCTACAATCTCGTCATATTTACTTTATGAAAACGAAATTAAATATCATTTTAAAGTTAATACTTTAATTATAGATGAGGCATCTCAAATAGCAGAAGTGCAGCTTGCAGGAATATTGATAGATTTTGAAAAATTTGTAATGATAGGTGATCATAATCAGTTGCCTGCTATTTCCGTTCAATCGGACGAGTTTTGTTCGATTGATGACGAAAATTTAAACGAAATAGGGTTATTAAACCTAAAAGACTCTTTTTTTGAAAGGCTTTATAATTTATGCGAAAGGAAAAATCTTGTTAATAATATAGACCTTTTAACTAAACATTATAGAATGCATAAAGATATTGCGGATTTAATTAATCCATATTATAACAATAAATTAATTTGTGGAGACGCAAAACAATCGCAGCAGGATAATTTATTTGAAAATATTGAAATTTATGGACATAAGCCGTTTAATAAGCGTGTTGTTTTTATTGATGTAGATAGTTATAGTAATAATTTTAATAAAACATGCATAGAAGAAGCAGAAGTTACTAAAATATTGTTAGAAAAATTATCAAATAAAATTGAAAGTATTGAGGATGATACATTTGGAATAATTACTCCTTTTAGAGCTCAAATATCGGTTATTAGAAACGAAATTAAACATTTGTCATTTTATAATAAACTACAAATTGATACAATAGAAAGATATCAAGGTTCGGAAAAAAAGATTATTATTATTTCTTTTGGAGTAAGCTATAAAACTCAACTAAAAAGCATTACTTCACTTAATAATTCCGGCACATTAGATAGAAAACTAAATGTTGCAATAAGCAGGGCAAAAGACTACCTTGTTTTAGTCGGCAATCAAAAAATACTTGAGTTGCATCCTCATTTAAAAGAATTGTTCAATGAAATAAAAATGAAAAATAGCTACATAAAATTGAATGAATTTAGCATTTAATCTATAAATTTATTTCAAATAATATCTGTTTTTGTATAAACTTGTTGACTAAAGTTTATTTATTTTTTAACTTGAAACTATTATATAAAATAAAATATAAAAAATGGATAATCGATTTCAAGTTTACTTTGAACAATCTGCACAAGCATTTATTTTAGTTAAAGATGGTATTATAGTTGATTGTAATTTAGCTTCAGTAACATTATTAGGATATAATGATAAATTAGGTTTGTTGGGAAAACACCCTGCCGAAATTTCACCCGAGTATCAGCCTGACGGAGAGTTAAGCGTAATAAAAGCAGAAAAATATATTAATCTTACCAAAGAAAAAGGAAGTTTTGCGTTTGAGTGGACTCATATTAAAAAAGACGGTATAGAAATAATTATAGAAGTAATATTAACTTATCTATCAATTAATAACGAAGAAATATTACACGGTGTTTGGAACGATTTGACAGATAAAAAGCAAAAGGAGAGAGAACTTACCAATAATATAGAATTTCAAAAGAAACTGATTTCTACTGTTCCGGATATTGTTGTGGTTGCCGATAATAACGGAATAATTACTTATGTTAACGATGAACTCGAAAAAATTAGTGATTATAAAAAAGAAGACGTGCTTGGAAAACACATGTTTTCTTTTTTTCACCCTGATGATGTAAATAAGGCAAAAATTAACACTGAAAAGATGATTTATAAAGCACTTGGACCAATCGACTATAGATTTGTTAAAAAGAACGGCTCAATTGTTTTTTTAGAAGTCAACGGTGATGTTTTACGGGATGTTGATCAAAAAAAACAATAGATCGGAAGAGCACACGTTGAACTCCAGTCACCGTACGTAATCTCGTATGCCG
>CALGLM010000346.1 GCA_937930275.1 uncultured Ignavibacteria bacterium | reverse complement strand
TTCGCTACCAGCCCATTTATAGCCTGTAGTTCTTTCATCTGTAATTGTTTCACCCGCATCATATTTACCGTTATTATTGTCGTCTAAATACCAGCCTTGTGAAGGTTTTCCGTCCCCTTCTCCATAATCTGCACCCGGATAGTTAGGTGAATCCGGACCAATACCGTCAATACCAATATCATCACGATCAATATTCCAGTCACCGTCTTCATCACCGCTCCATCTTGCTTTAGGTGCGCCAAAAACTGCCGTATATTGAGTTAAATCCGTAATACCTTGGAAAATTGCGTTCCCGTCTAAATAAGTACCACATGAATTATCCGGAGTTTCATCTGTATAACCGTCATAGTCATTATCAATAGCGTCATTAGCAATTGAAGGAGATTCCAAAAATTTCCATCCAAAATAACCGGTTTTTTTACCACCGGCACCTGTTTGATCAGGATCCCATGCATAAACCATATTACGGGCACGTTGCGGGAAATTTACAGCCGACTGCAAAGAAAAGCCGCTCGCATCAACAAATCCGGCTCTGTCATCGCCATAATCTGCCGATCCGCCGATGTGAGGGTCACCGTGCATACCAAAATATGCTTTTGGAATAAATTTATCACTTACGTTTGTAATTGAATAAACTAAGAACATAATATCTTCTGCAAGCGCATTGTTGAATTGAATAATACGAACTTGCATATCTAAACCTAAACCACGTTTTGTAGAGTCGTTATCAAACGGATAATAAGGAAATTCTCTATTAGTATAGTCATCTACAACAAAAAATACTTCTTCATCGGGGGCAGTTGCTTGGTCACCTAAAAATGCGGGCCAAATATATTTTCCTGCACCAGCATTATACCATAGTTCGGGCCAGCTATCTGGTTTTCCGTCACCGTTGGTATCTTCTGCATTCAACCTTGCAATTTCTCCCTGTGTTGTATCAACATAACCTGCTTTTGGTAACCAACCCCATTTTAATGTATTATCCGGGCTATAATCACCTTGTGTAGGTAAAATAAACGAATCATCACAAATCTGTAACTGTTCACCACTTTTACCTGTTACCTCGGCAGCGGCTAACGGACCAAATTCAAATCCGTAACCTAAACCGTTCCAAACTAAATCTGCAATTTGGCTTAATCTGTTAGGAGCACATATTGAACCATAGTTAAATACTATATTTGTTATTTTATTTCCGTTAATAATTGATTCTTTTATCTGACGAGTTTCCCCTAAGGTTTTAAAGAACTTAGGCGTATATATATCACCTAATATTCTTTTTGTATCCTCTTCGGATAACCCTTTTAAATTAGGATTCCCATTCTTATCATAAGTCACTTGAGCATACATGCCTTTCATGCTAAAAATAAGAAGTAGAACTATAATTAAGCTTTTAAATTTCATAATTTTATATTCTCAGTAAGTTTCATTAATTAAATACAACTGAGAATCCGACCCTAACTTCTCTCGGCCTGTTAACATTTTGAGGTCTGTTACCATAATAATTATTTATCTCATCATAGCTAACTAAACCCGGGTCACCGCGTAAAATACGGTTCTTTAGATCTTTGAATTCATAAGAATTTAGAGTCTGCTCAACATTGGATAGAGCACGTCCGCTGCTTGCATATACTGAAATTTCGTTCTCAATATCCAAAATATTATCAATTTGTAAAAATACAGAGTATTTTATATTTCCTAAACTAAAGAATTTTTCAAA
The DNA here is from genome assembly GCA_937930275.1 of uncultured Ignavibacteria bacterium. Classification (GTDB taxonomy): domain Bacteria; phylum Bacteroidota; class Ignavibacteria; order Ignavibacteriales; family Melioribacteraceae; genus JAEXOD01. The sequence goes on along the minus strand of CALGLM010000346.1, from coordinate 304 downwards.
TTTAAAGTCAAGGTTAAATTGCATAGGTCTTCTTGCGCTATTTTGGTTATACGTAATAGGAACTAAAGATGCAGGTAAACTTGGCGTATAAGGAGTACCAAGCTGTAAATTAGCAACTAAACCCATCGTCCAATTATCAGGTTCAATTAAATTTACCGAAGCATTTAAGATGTGTGGTCTATCAAATGCTAAAGGTACTAAGTAAGTTTCCGTTAATTTTCCTGATGCTTCGCTAAAGAATAAATCTTCGGAAGGTTCGGTTCTGCTTCCTTCTGCTATTTGGAAAGTATAATCTAAACTTGCT
>CALGLM010000345.1 GCA_937930275.1 uncultured Ignavibacteria bacterium | reverse complement strand
GGTCTTGTAGGTCCGTTAGCACCTTCGGCAATAATTTTAACTCTTGGTTTTATTTTATTTACGTTATCTTCGCGTATTTGGTTTTCAATAGCTGCAGGAATTAAAACATCAACATCTTGTTCCATCCAAGCTTCAGCATCCAAAATTTCGTATCCTAATCCTTTTGCTTTTTCTTTATCAATACCGCCAAATTTATCGGTAATTGCCATTAATTCTTCTAAATTAACACCGGCAAGCTTTCTGTAAGTATAAGAAGCTTTATCTTTATGATCCCAGCAAGCAACTGCAACAACTTTTCCGCCTAATTGCGTAAACAATTGAATAGCGTACTGAGCTACGTTTCCAAAACCTTGAACACTTGCAACAGTATTTTTTATATCCATACCGTGTTCACGAATAGCTTCGCGTAATGTATAAATAACGCCATAACCGGTAGCTTCTGTTCTGCCTAACGAACCGCCCATTCCGACAGGTTTACCGGTAATCAATCCCGGATATTTTTCCCCTTTAATTGTTTCATATTCATCAAGCATCCATAACATGTGTTGACCGTTTGTCATTACGTCAGGAGCAGGAACGTCACGTAACGGACCAACATCTTTATGTAATTGACGAATAAATCCACGACAAATTTTTTCTTGTTCAACAAGACTTAAATTATGAGGATCGCAAATAACTCCTCCTTTTCCACCGCCTAATGGAATGTCAACTACCGCACATTTCCATGTCATCCACATTGCCAATGCACGTACTGTATCAACTGTTTCTTGTGGGTGAAAGCGTATTCCGCCTTTGGCAGGACCTCTTGCATCGTTATGCTGTATTCTAAAGCCTTTAAATACTTTTACATTTCCGTCATCCATGCGTACCGGAATGCTAAAATGATACTCTCTTAACGGATTTCTTAATATTTCTCGGGTCCCTTCGTCCAACGAGAGTATATCAGCTACCTTATCAAATTGAGCTTGTGCCATTTCGAAGGGGTTAAATTCTTTACTACTCATATCATCTCCAAATAGATTATTTTTTTTGTCGGATTTAAGCTATTTTTACTAATAAAATATACTCTTATCCGTTTTATTAACATAGAAAAAATATACAATCTTATTGTAATCTGCAAGCACTTTTTTTGTTTTTTTTATTATTTTTTAACTTTATTTTGTTGCTTTTTAATTTTTATTATTTTATCTTACCTTGTTAAATAAACAGCCGTAATTTATTTATTTATAATAAGTTAGCATTTTATTAAAAACGCATATTTATTCATTAAGCGATATTCCGATAACAAATAATTTAATTATTTATTCCTCATCTTATAAATTACTTTTTTTATTATTTTTTTCCTTCCTTAATATTCTTCCGTTTTTATTAATAAAAGTTTAACTTATTTTCATTTTAATGAATATTTACCAAGAAAATAAAATAAGAGAATTTTAATTTTATTCTTTAGTATAAGTTTTTTTACCCAAATTTTTAGTGGTTTTAAATAAAAATTTAACTAAATGCCTAAATTTTGAATAAAATGTATTTATTTAATTATTAGTGTTAATATTTTCCATTCTTAAAATTTTATCTATTCTAAGTTTTATTCAATACTTATAATTTCAAAGACTTCAAAAAAAAAGACGCCCCAAAGGAGCGTCTTTTTAAACAATGTTTATTTATAGATAATTACTTCAATAACATCATTTTTTTAGCAATCGAGTATGTTTCACCGTTTAATACGTTAGTTGCGGATAAACGATAAATATACATTCCTGAAGCCAAATTATTGTTTAACAATTCGGAATTGAATTCCATACTGTACGAACCGGCTGTTTTAACTTCATTTACTAAAGTAACAACTTTTTCGCCGCTAATTGAATAAACATCTAACTTTACGTTGCTTGTAAACGGAATTGCATAATTAATTTTTGTACTTGGGTTAAACGGATTTGGATAGTTTTGTTCGAGTACAAAAGCTTTTGGCAAAGCGTTTTCAATAGTAACTACATCACTAAAATCAAACGAACCGTCAAAATCAACTTGTCTTAATCTGTAACTAATATTAGTAGAATTAACATCTGTTAAATCATCCATAAAAGAATAGATTGTAATTTCGGTTGAATTACCTTTACCGGCTCTAAATCCGATATTTGTCCATTCACCGTCATCAAGTTTTCTTTGTATTTCAAATCCTAAGTTGTTTGTTTCTGTAGCTGTTTTCCATGATAAATCAACAACTTTTCCGTTTGCTTTAGCAGAAAATGAAGTTAATTCAACAGGAATTATTGAACCCATTGTGCTCTTTAGTATTAATCCGGCAGGTCCTACTGCTAAACCGTTTACTGCATCTCTATAAACTTTTATAGCATTAACACCTGATACGGAGGTTGGTAATCTATCAGAAACCCAAGTAGTACCGAAATCAGTTGAGTGTAAAATACCGTTTGAAAAAGTACCTACCCAAACATATGGAGTACCGTCAATAAAATCGGCTAAGTTTGCTGTTGCAGTAACTGGGAAATTTGTTACTGTCCAAGTTGTACCGCCGTTTACTGTTTTCATAACTTTACCGCCTGTAGTAGATCCGTCATTTACAACTGCAATACCGTTATTTGCATCGCTAAACGCAACACCGTAACTATTAACGCTTGAACCTGTTGCACCGCTTGTCCAAGGACCTTCGAGACCGGTACTTGATTTGTAAATTTTGGTTTTATTAGTACCAAACCATACGTTTGTACCAATTCTATCGTAAGCACAGTTCCATCCGGCTTCACCGCTTGCAGCAGCTAAAGAAGTTGCTAAAGCCCATGTAACACCACCGTCTGTACTCTTTAATAATCTCCATACGCTGCTTGTAGGATCGCCTTGTGCATATGCTAAATTTTCATCAACAAAATCAACAACGTTAATAAAACTTCCGCTGTTTGTAGATACTTTTGTCCAAGTCGTTCCGCCGTCTGCCGTTCTCCAGATATTACCGCTACCGTCACCGGCAATTGCAGTTGTAGCAGAAATACCGGAAATTGCATAAAGATCTGGATTTCCTGTAACATTAGTAACTTTTGACCATGTAGTACCGCCATCTAAACTGCGTAATACAACACCGGCATCACCGCATATCCAAGCAATTTGCGTAGTTACAATTGATAGAGCTGTTAAATCTGTTGTAACCGGTGAAGTTACAACTTCCCAATCAAATTGATTGGTTTGAGTACTAATTGTAAAAGTACCGTTGCTTGCATCATTAATTGAAGCGTTAGTAACATCACTTATTCTTACCAAACATAATCCGCTTGGTGTATTTGGAACGGTATAAGCATATGTTCCTAATGCAGCGGATACACTTGCGGCAATCGTAGTCCATGTAGTACCGTTATCAATTGAAATTTCAATTTTAACATTAGCTACATTCTGATTTGTCCATGTAATATTTTGCGAAGTACCAACTACCCAATGTTCACCGCCGTCAGGTGCGGTTACAGTAACCGAATTATTAACCGTAGCAAAAGTTAATTCGCCTATCCAGCTTCCCCATGTATTTGTAGAAGAAGTATATTCGGTTAAAATATATATTTTTTCAGGGGCTGAAGGGTCTGTCCAAGCACCGTTATAATCTCCCCATCTGTTTCTATCGCCGCCAAATGTTTTATAATATGTTCCGTTACCCGCTTTAAGTAGTTTGCTACCGGTTAAAGTATTTGAACCTGCAGGTTTTGACGTATAATATGCTCCGGCATATTCTGTTGTTCCCGATCTTGTATAAGTTATTACAACGTTATCGTTATTATCAACCGAAACAGCTGGATAATAGTGGAAATAAGTATCACTTCCCATAGCAACGTCCGTAACGGCAGTATTTGTAGATAAGTTTATTTTACAATATCTAACAGCAGAATATAATCCGCTTGTACCGCTTTTAACAGATCGGAAGAGCGTCGTGTAGGGAAAGAGTGTAGATCTCGGTGGTCG
>CALGLM010000344.1 GCA_937930275.1 uncultured Ignavibacteria bacterium | reverse complement strand
AAGAACATTCCGAGAACAAATAAAACATTTGCAGATAAATTGGAAAAATTTGATAAAATTACTTCAATGTTTGTAGTAGTTGCTGCACCATATATTAAGGCAATCCCGTAAACTATAAATCCGGTAGCAAAAGATCCTAAAAGAAAATATTTCATTGATGATTCGTTTGCCGTTATTCTTTTCCTATTCATACCGACTAAAACATAAAAGCTTATAGACATAAGTTCAAGCCCCATAAAAACCATAAATAGGTCTTTACTACCAGCCATAACCATCATTCCAAGAACAGATAATTGCACAAGTAAATGAAATTCGCCAAAATAAGTGCCATACTTTTCTAAATAATTAATTGATGATAAAGTTACAACAGCTGCACCTAAATTAAAAAGAATATTAAGAAATGCTGCTTTCCCGCCTGTTTCAAGCATCCCCCCGAAAACAACAAAATGATTGTGAATATTTAAAACCGAATTGATGGCAACTAACAAGTATATAGCCAAAGAAACATATGGCATCAAATATTTACTTTTGGAGTAGAACATTTCAATTGATATCGAAACAATAATTCCGATAGCTAAAATAATAAAAGGCATTAAACTGTAATATTCTAAATTATGTATTGGCATAATAACTCTTAATAATTTTTATCCGAATTAAAAATAAAAAACAAAATAGATAATTGTAAAAACAGGAATTAATATCGGTAAAGAAAACTTATAAACATATTCAAAAAATGAAGGCATTTTAATTCCATATTTTTCACTTATTGCTTTAACCATAAAATTTGGTCCGTTTCCGATATAGGTCATTGCCCCAAAAAATACTGCGGCAACAGAAATAGCATGAAGATAAATTGAATGTTCTGTAGCTAATTTCATTACATCCGATTTATTAGATAAATCTAACCCAAATTTTGCCATCTGTGCAGCAAAAAAATTAAGAAAAGTAGGAGCGTTATCTAAAAATCCGGAAAGAGTTCCTGTAGCCCAATAAAAAATACTAACATTAAGCTCTTGGCTATAAACTTTTGCTTCATATGATATTAATTGTAAAGCCGGAATCATAGTTGCAAAAATTCCGACGAATAAAAAAGCAACTTCTTTTATAGGTTCATAATTAAAATCATTTTCCTTTAGAATGCTTTTATCAGCTGTTTTGATTGATAAAAAGACGACCGAGAACATTATTATCTCTCTTATTCCGAAAGGAACATAATTGTATAAATTTGGAACCCAAGAAATGATATTTGGATCAAGAAAAACCGAAATTAATATTACAATTAAGTATATTAAATTTTTTAGCCCCTTAAACTCAAATTTCCCTGAATAAACAACATCAGCAGGTTCTTTACTTGTTTTATTTTTAGAATCAATAATGAAAAATATTGCAAGTATTAATACAATTCCTAAAAACCAAGCAGAAAACAAATTGTTAAAAAACCAAAAAAACTCAATCCCTCTTAAAAATCCTAAAAACAAAGGGGGATCCCCTATTGGTGTTAATGCTCCTCCAATATTGCTAACAATAAAAATAAAAAATATGATATGATACGTTTTTATTCTATCTTTATTCATCCTAATATATGGTCTAATAAGCAACATTGATGCCCCTGTAGTACCAATCATATTTGCTATAACTGCTCCGAAAAGCAGTAACAAAGTATTAAAAAGAGGCGTAGCTTTTTTATCAATTTTAATTAATATGCCTCCCGCTGCCATATATAAAGAAGATAATAAAGCAATAAAAGAAATATATTCTATTAAAGTGTGATTTAACGAATAGAAATCTTTTAGTGCAAAAATATAATAAAGTACGGTAATTAATCCGAGTCCTATTGATATCTTAGGATAATTATGTTCCCAAAAATGATGGTAAAAAATAGGACCCGTTGCAATCATCAAAAGAAGAATGACAAATGGTATCACTATTAAAATATCCGGGACTTTATCACTTACATCGGCACCTGTACCTGCAAAAATGATATTGTTAAAGATAAAAAATAGTAATAACATTAAAATATTCTTCTTCATAAATTATTCCTTATAATTTTCCGTG
>CALGLM010000343.1 GCA_937930275.1 uncultured Ignavibacteria bacterium | reverse complement strand
CAACCGCAAGCGAACAACAAGTAAGTGCAGAAGTAGAGATTAGTAAAAATATTGAAGCTATTAGTAACGTTACTCATGAGTCTGCTACGGGAGTTCAACAAATAGCAAGAGCAAGTGAAGACTTAAATAGATTGACCGAAAATTTACAAATGCTTATTCAAAGATTTAAAATTGAGAATAGCGGAAACTTTTCTTCCGTAAAAAAGTCTTCTCATAAAAAACTACTTGGTAATTAAATTTCAAAATATTATATTTAAATTAAATATTAATCAAATGACGAGATTAACATGAGAGAACAAGAAGAAAAGAAAGGAGACTTAAGCGAGCTCTTACAGCTTGTTAGCTTCAAAATAGGTGAAGAAGAGTTTGGTATCGATATTCTGAAGGTTCAAGAAATAAACAGGATGATGCAGATAACTAAAGTGCCAAATTCACCCGAATTTATTGACGGGGTAGTAAATTTACGTGGTAGAATTATACCTGTAATTGATCTTCGTACTCGACTAAATATGTCACGTATCGAGCATGATAATCGTACACGAATTATAGTTGTAGATTTAAGCGGTGTTACCGTGGGATTTATTGTTGATGAAGTTAGTGAAGTTTTAAGAATTCCGAAAAGTATAACCGAGCCGCCTCCGGCAATGGTTGCAGGAATAGATTCCGATTATATTACCGCTGTTGGTAAACTTGAAGATAGACTTTTAATTTTATTGGATTTGGAAAAGATTTTTTCTTTGGATGAATCTAATAAATTAAAATCTTTGTAATATTTTAGTATAAACAAAAAAACCCCTTTTTAAGGGGTTTTTTTATTACTTCAAAAAAATATTTCAGTTTATAATTGCCTTTCTACCTATAGAGTAATAAGTATATTTAAGCTCATTCATTTTTTCCGTTTCAAAAATATTTCTTCCGTCAAAAATAAGTCTGTTTTTTAGTAAAGAAGAGATTTTATCAAAATCCGGATTTCTAAATTCGTTCCATTCCGTTAAAATCAATAATGCCTCCGCATTTTCCAGTGTTTCATATTGGTCTTCTTTATACTCAACTCTATCTTGTAAATAAAATTTTGCATTTTCGGTTGCGGCAGGGTCATATGCCGATACTTTTGCACCTAATGAAAGTAATTCGTTAATAATTACAACTGCAGGAGCTTCACGCATATCATCTGTATACGGTAAAAAAGCTAATCCCCAAACAGCAAATTTTTTACCGGCAATATTATTATCAAAATGAGATAAAATCTTTGTAACCAAAACTTTTTTCTGTTCTTTATTAACTTTATCAACCAACTTTAGTATTTTCATTGGTGAATTATTTTCTTCACTGGTTTTAATTAATGCATTAACATCTTTAGGAAAACATGAACCGCCATAACCAATACCCGGGAATAAAAATCTTTTACCTATTCTGTTATCAGTACCCATTCCTTTTCTAACTAAATCAACATTGGCACCTACTTTTTCGCAAAAATTAGCCAATTCGTTCATATAGGTAATACGCATTGCTAAATATGAGTTGGCTGCATATTTTGTCACTTCAGAGCTTTCCGGATTCATCTCAATAATTGGGTTACCTTGGCGTACAAAGGGTTCATATAATGATTTCATAATAGATAAAGCTTGTTTACTGGTTGCACCAACAACTATTCTATCCGGTTTCATAAAGTCATCAACAGCAAAACCTTCACGTAAAAATTCCGGATTAGAAACCACTTCGTAATTTTTTACATTGTGTTTAGCAATTATTTCTGTTACCGCCTTACAAGTTCCGACCGGAACAGTACTTTTATTAACAATAATTTTAAAATCTTTATCTCCGCTGTTATGTAAGATCTTTCCGATCTCTTCAGCTATTCCAAAAACGTATTTTAAATCAGCCGAACCGTCTTCATCTTGAGGAGTAGGTAGGCATAAGAATATAACATCGGTTGTTTTAACAGCCATTTCTAAATCATCGGTAAAAACTAATCTTTTTTTCGCAATATTACGATAAAACAAAATATCCAAACCGGGTTCATAAATCGGTATCTCTGCATCGCGCAATTTTTTAAGTTTGGTCGGATTGTTATCCACACATATTACTTCATTTCCCATTTCTGCAAAACATGTTCCGGAAACTAATCCCACATAACCGGTACCTATAATTGATAATTTCATTTATACTCCTTTAACTTGTAAATTAAAAATCCGGATTGATATCTTTAAAAAACGGTGAATTTTTATCTTTGTCTGATACAATCGGATTATTTGTATTCCATTCAATATTTATATCCTTGTCGCTATAAATAATACTTCTTTCAAAAGTTTTAGAATAAAAGTTTGAACATTTATAATGAAAAATTGCATAATCGCTTAGAACTTCAAACCCGTGGGCAAAACCTTTTGGAATAAGCAATTGTAAATTATTTTCGTCAGATAACTCTATTGATACATATTTGCCGAATGTCGGAGAGTTGTGTCTAATATCAACAGCAACATCCATAACTTTACCTAAAATTACTTGGCAAAGTTTATCTTGGGCAAATTCGCCTATTTGATAATGCAAACCGCGTATTGTCCCTTTTTGCGATTTAGAAATGTTATCTTGAACAAATTCTAAATCTACTCCGTTTGCAATAAATCTGTTTTTATTAAAAGATTCAAAAAAATACCCGCGTTCATCTTTATAAACATTCGGTTTAATAATTTTTACATCTTTGATGTTTGTTTCAATAATTTCCATATTCTCTAATATTTTTGATTTTTATGCCAATTAAAAGCCGAACTAATAATATCATCAAGACTATACTTGGGTGACCATCCTAAAACATTTTTAGCCTTTTTATTATCTGCAACCAAAATATCGGGGTCACCCGGTCTTCTTTCCGAAATTTTATAAGGTATCTCAATTCCGGTAATTTTTACGGCAGAATCGATTATTTCCTTAACTGAGTACCCACTGCCGGTTCCTAAATTAAATACATCGGATTTGTTCCCATGCTCTAAATAATCTAATGCTTTTAGATGAGCATCTGCCAAATCGTAAATGTGTATATAATCTCTAATACAAGTTCCGTCCGGAGTATTATAATCGTTTCCGAATATACTAACGAACTCGCGTTTTTTTAATGCCGTAAATAATACAATTGGAATTAAATGTGGTTCCGGGTTATGGCTTTCTCCAATTATTCCGTCAAAATCTGCACCTGCAGCATTAAAATATCTTAATGCGACATACTTCATTCCGTAAGCTGTTTCAAAATCGGCTAATATTTTTTCAATGAACAGTTTTGTATAAGCATAAGGATTTATGGGCTTAGTTGTTTCGCTTTCGCTTATCGGTACATTGACCGGATTTCCGTATAAACTGCACGTTGAAGAAAAAACAAATTTTTTGACATTTGCTTTATTAGCAGCCTTAATTAAATTAAAACTTCCTACTACGTTATTTTCATAATATAATTCTGGATTTTGCACCGATTCACCTACGTATGCATAGGCAGCAAAATGAACAATCGAATCAATATTAAAATGCTTAAATATTGATTCGGTAGCAGAAAAATCTTTTAAATCAACATTAATAAAATCAACACCTTGTGGTATGGATTCGATATGTCCTCGAGAGAGATTATCTGCAATAACAATTTTTTTGTTGTTTTTTTGCAGCATCCTTACAAAATGACTTCCTATATAACCTGCACCGCCGGTAACAAGAATGCTCATTAAAAATCGTCCTTTTTTTTCGTCAATTTTATCTTTAAATTTACAAAAATAAATTATTTAAATTATGCAAGCGCCAAACTGCAATAAATGTAAATTTTTCTACATCACATGGGATTCAAATTATCCATACGGATGTAAAGCACTAAAATTTAAAGCCAAACGTTTACCTTCTTTGGAAGTAAAAAAATATTCAGGGTTTAACTGTTTAGAATACGAACCCAAAGAAAATAAATAATTTAAATCGTAAGATAAAAATATCCTTACATTAATCAAAGAAGAAAATAAGTAAATTATTAAATTAAAATACCATTGCCGAATAACAAAAAACGCAATCATTTTTGTGATTGCGTTTTTTATGTTAGAAGTACACCCGCAGGGATTCGAACCCCGAACCTTCTGATCCGTAGTCAGATGCTCTATCCAATTAAGCTACGGGTGCAAAAATTAAGATTACAAATTTAGTAAAAATAAATTTTATTTTCAAGTACTATTTTCGTATTAGATTCAAAATTTACAAGTTTGTTTCTATATCATTAATATTATTGGATTAATACTAAATTTTTTTGTTAAAATGCTAACAAAGTTAATAAGTTTTCTAATATAGAACTGTTATTTAATTAACAGCAAATTAATGAATTCTTATGCGGAAAATTTTTTTATTAAAAATATTGTGATTTAGAGCACAAAATGAGAAATTATTCATCTAACATATTAAAAATAAATAAGTTATAGTTGGTTATTACTAAAATGTACATTATTTTAAAAATGATATATTTTTATTTTTTTTAATGAAAAAATACGTTAAATTTAGTTTTTAAAAATTTTAATAAATCAAATATTGGACATATGAAGTTTAATAAGCAAGTTATACCTGTTACTAAGCCTGAACTGCCGCCATTAGAAGAATTTACATCATATCTAAACAAAATTTGGGATAACAAAATATTATCCAATAATGGACCATTCCATCAAGAATTAGAAAAAAACCTTTCCGCATACTTAGGCGTTGAACATATTTCGTTATTTTCCAACGGAACTTTAGCTTTAATTACCGCATTACAAGTATTAGATTTAACCGGTGAAATAATTACAACTCCGTTTAGTTTTGTTGCTTCTTCACATGCGTTGATATGGAATAACTGTACTCCGGTTTTTGCTGATATAGATGAAGATACATTTACAATTGATCCGGTTAAAGTTGAAAAGGCAATTACCGATAAAACATCGGCAATTTTAGCAGTTCATGTGTATGGAAATCCATGTCATGTAGAAGAATTACAGAGAATTGCAGATAAATATAACCTTAAATTAATTTATGATGCCGCACACGCATTTGGTGTTAGAATAAACGAACAATCTATATTAAACTTCGGTGATTTATCTATTTTAAGTTTCCATGCTACAAAAGTATTTAATACATTGGAAGGTGGAGCTATAATTTGTAAAGATAAAAAAGTAAAAGATAGAATAGATAGGTTAAAAAACTTTGGATTTGTTAACGAGGTTATGGTTGGTGAGGTAGGACTAAATGCAAAAATGAATGAATTTCAAGCAGCATTTGGTTTAGTTCAGTTAAACTATGTTAAAGATTATATAGCTAAAAGGAAAGAAATTGCCGGCTATTACAACAAAATATTGGATGAAATACCCGGTATAAAAGTTTATAAACCGGCTGAAAGTATAGATTATACATACACATACTATCCAATACTTGTTGAAGAATCCGAATACGGAAAGTCAAGAGATCATTTGTATAATGAATTGAAAAAAAATAACATATATGCGCGAAGATATTTTTATCCATTAATCAGTAGTTTTCCGATGTATAAAAATTTGGTATCGGCAACAGTTGAAAATTTGCCTGTTGCTAATAAAATTGCCGATAAAATATTATGCTTGCCCATTTATTCTAATTTACAATTCAAAGAAATTGATTTTATAGTTGATATAGTTAAGAAGAGATAAAATATTGATATTTTATGTAAGAATAAATATTAAACCTTTTATTAAGTTTTTTAACCGATGTTGCAACACAAATCAATAAATAGAATTCTCATTAATACTTTCAGTAAATGAATGTTTCATTAAAATACTTATTAAAAACTTCATTTTTTATTTTAATATTAACTCTTTTTAGCAAGGGAGTAGGTTTTTTAAGAGAAGTAATAATAGCTTACTATTTTGGTCTAAATGACGAATATGATATATTTCTTGTATCTATTACAGTAATTTCTATAATAAATTCCACAATTTACTACTTAGCGCAAAACTTTTTTATACCTTTATATAATAAGTTAAAGGAAGAAAACAAGAGCGACCAGTTTTTTAATTTGTCTATTGTCGTTTTTCTTTTTTTATCAATTTTTGTAACTGTGCTATTGCTATTATTCGGGAATCAAATATTAAGATTGTTTGTTAGCACTAAAAATTTAAATCTTCTGAAACTTGCTACTGAAATATTTGAACTTTATGTTCTTACAATCCCATTTAATGCACTATTTTCCGTAATCGCTGCATTTTTACAGGCAAGATTTAAATTTATTGCTGTAGCAGTTTCGTACGTTGTAATTAATTTAAGTACGGTTTTACTTTTACTAATAGCAAAAAATAACTTTGGAGTATTGGGTGTAGCTTTTTCAATACTTGTGGGTACATTTATGCAGTTTGTATTTTTAATCCCTTTTACTTATAAATTTATCAAAATTAGAACCGGATGGTCTAAGTTAATTAAGGAAAATAAAAGTTTAATTTCCGGTGCATTATTAATTACATTATTTATTGAATTAATAAGTCTATCATACTCGTTTATTGATAGATATTTTTACACAGAATTAATAAAAGGGGGTATTTCTGCAATTAATTACGCACAAACTATAACAAGTATTCCTACAAATTTTTATGCAACTACGCTTGTAACATTAATTTTTAGTCATTTCTCTCTTAACTCAGGTCAAAAAAACGACGTTGCTAATTTTACGGCATATAATAATGTCCTTAAATTTAATTTTCTATTGTTTTTCCCTATGTTTTTAATCTTTTATTATTTCGGTGATTCAATTGTATATTTTTTATTTGAGAGAGGGAAGTTTGATATTAGAGCTACATTTATGACTTTTGATGCGTTAAAGTACCTTTCAATAGGAATTCCTTTTATTACAGCTTATGCAATAATGAATAAACTTATGTATAGCTATGGAAAACTAAAAATGTTGTTAGGGTTTACTCTTATTTCATTTGGAGTTAAATTAATTTTTAGTTTTGTGTTAGTAAAATATTTTAATTTTAAGGGACTTGCACTATCAACATCAGCGGCGTATTTAGTTTTATTTATTATTTGTCATCAATATATATCTTATATTTTTAAGGTAGAAAATAAATTCCAAATTTTCAAATATATAGTCTATTATCTTTTAATGGCATTAATTCCTATTTTTATGATTTATGCTTTTCAGATTTCATTTTTTGAAAATAAATATTTTAATACTCTTATTTTTATGTTTTTGTACGTTATTATTTACTTTTTTATCAACTTGTTTTTGGATGAAGGAATAAAAAGACCCATAATTTCTAAAATAAAAGGAATATTAAAAATAAATGTTTAATAATTTAAATATTAAAAAATTTAGTGCGATTAGTAAATTAATTAAACTTTTTGTTTCAGTTGTATTCACTTTTAAAAAAATTGTATATAAATTATTTTTACCAAAAATTAATTCGCAAGAAATTTTAATTATCAGTCTTCAAAAAATCGGTGATACAGTTTTTGCAATCCCTACTATAAAATATCTTTATAAAAAATACGAAAATCGAATTACCGTATTATGTTATAGTGAAAATGAAGTATTATTAAAACAATTTGTTAATCAGAATATAAATTCTATCTGTTTACCGAAAGAATTGTTTTTTTTTAGAGGGTATTTAGTAAAGCCTGTATTTGTTAAATACCTAAAAAAAAATTGCTTTAATGAGATTTATGACATAACGGGAAATATTATTTCAGCATCCGTTCTTTTATGGTTACATGCCGATAATGTATTTGGATTAAATGTGAAATATTTTGATTCGGCATTCACAAAATTTTATTTAACAAAAAAAGAAGACAAGTTAACATATATTTATTTTAATGTTATTAAATTAATAGATAAAAATGCGGATATTAGCAATTTTATAAACAATCAATATAAAAAACCTGAGGTTATAAAAATTCTTATCAATCCGTTTGCCGGTTGGAAAGCTAAAGAATGGGATATTGAAAAATTTATAGAATTGGGGAAAATTTTAAGTGTAAATTATGAAGTAACTTTTAATTTTGATAAATTTAATTACAATAATAAATTAAATATGTTAGCAGTTAAAAACAACTTAAAGGTTACGGTTACACAAAATTTGGATGAACTAATTGACTTATTAAAAAACTATACGTTGTTTATCGGTAACGATTCGGGACCTTTATATATAGCTGCCGAAATGAAAATACCTACATTTACTATCTATGGTCCTACAAATCCGTATCACTCGCTGCCTATTTCGGGAAATCATAGTTATATTCAAAAAGACATAGAATGTACACCAAAACAATTTACTCAATACTGTTTTACGGATGCTGGTAGAGCCGGATGCAATCATTTTAATTGTATGAATCAACTTTCGGTTGAAGAAGTTTATTCAAAAGTTATTTCTTTTATTAATAATTTAGACGAATCTAATGATTAAAGATATAATTAATAGTTTAAAAAAGAATCAATTGCTGATATTACTTCCTTTAATTCCGGCTATATTTTTTAGTCAATATTTAGTTATATTCCTTTCAATTATTGTTGTAATTTTATTATATCTTAAGTTTGATGATAGTTTATTCGTATTTATTACTATTTTCACATTTTTAACCTTAACTTCAACCCTTGATGAAAATTTGCGACTTTTTATTCAAATTTTTAATTATGGAGTTTTAGGCTTTTTATTTTTTAAACATTATGGTTTGGACTTTAAAAATTATCCGGTTCCGACAAAATTGTTCGTTTACGTTCCGGTCGTATTCATATCTATAATGTTATTTTCTACTGTGTTTTCCAATTATCCTGCTTTGGGATTTGAACAAATATTTAGAACGATATTATTTTTTATTTTAATTTACTTATACTATGGTCTTTTACTGTATAACAAAGATATTTATACGTTTATTATTTCGCTTTCAATAACCGGTTTATTTTTTGCTTGTTTATTAATTTATAGTTTTATGTTTACTGATGTAAGTCTATTGGCTTTTGCTGATGAATACATGATAAAACTTACACACTTTTTTGTTCATAAAAACACATTAGGAGTATTTTTTACAATCGTAATTATTTTTTTCACTTTATACTCTTATTATACAAAATCCAAAGTTCAAAAGTATTTTTCTTATTTTGTATTAGTTCTATTAAGTTTAGGTTTAATAACAACAAATTCCCGATCTTCAATTATGGTATTATTTGTGGGATTAGTTTACTTATTCTTTCAAATAGATAAAAGATTAATTAAGTATTTTTTTATTTCTGCTGCCTTATTTGGAAGTTTGTTTTTACTAAAACCTGTACGTGATTTTGCCGAATTATATATGAGATTTGAATCGTTTTCGACAGGCAGAGACTTGATTTACGAAACAGTATTTAAAACTTTACCTCATGTTTGGCTAACAGGATCGGGACCTGCAGCTACTAAATATTACTTTTTTGAATATAGTAATTATCTTATGGGTTCGCACGAGCAGTTATGGATGGACTATCATATTGATAAAACTATTTTCGGACATGCTCATAATTATTATTTATATTATTTTACAGATTTAGGTATATTGGGATTTATTTTTTCTGTTTTATTCCCGATTTTTTACTTTATTATGAATTATAAAGTTGTGCAAAAAACAAAACTGCTGGATAAAAAATTATATTATATAAGCATAGCTATTTTAACAATAGGAATTACATTTTTCTTGCGCGGAATGCTTGAATGGGGCGGAATTATAAGTTACGGAACAATTTCGCTTGATTTACCTTTTTGGTTATTGTTATGTTTATTAGACTATTTTTATAAATTAACGAATAAGGAAGGAAGTAATTATGAAGCTTAAGAAATTACTTCTTTTGGCAGATCCGGTTTCTGCTCATACAATTAAATGGGCAAATGAACTATCTAAATATTTTTCAGTAATTGTTTGCGGGTTTTCTAACGGAACTAATTTCCCCGATTATTTAAAAGGAATTGAAGTTATTAATTTTAGAGTTAATAATAATTTAAAATTACAAAAAGATGGTTCGTTAAAAAAAATATTATATCTAAAATTCATCTTTGCTATAAAAAAAATTATAGACAAAAAAAAACCCGATATTTTGCATTCTCATTATGCCACAAGTTATGGTTTATTAGGAAAATTAACCGGATTTCATCCATATTTTATTTCTGTTTGGGGAAGTGATGTGGTTGAGTTTCCAAAGAATTTTGTTTTTAAACTACTACTAAAAAATATCCTTTCCAGTGCTGATTATGTTTTTGCAACAAGCAATGACCTTGCAAAAGTGACAAAAAATTATTACAAAAAAGAAATAAGAATTATTCCTTTTGGAATTGATACACAACATTTTAATTATGTTGATAGAAATTTTGAAGAAGGATATATAGGAATTGTTAAAACTTTAGCTCCAAATTACGGAATTGAATTTGTAATTAGAGCATACGAAATAGTTAAAAAGAGGAGAAAAAATTTTAACTATAAACTTTTAATTGTCGGAGGCGGATTACAATTAGAGGAATTAACAGAACTTACCGAAAAGTTAGGAATTAGAAATGAAACGACTTTTACCGGCTTTGTAAATTATTCGGAGATAAATAAATATCATCAAAAAATTAATATCGGAATATTCCCGAGTTTTAAGGAAAGTTTTGGAGTTGCGATTGCCGAGTTTATGAGTACCGGCGGAGCTACTATCGCGACAAATGTAGGCGGAATTAAAGAAATTGTTGACGACCAAAAGAACGGCTTTTTAGTTGAAACTGCCAATGTAAATAAAATTGCGGAGTATATAGAATTTTATTTAGATAATATAAGCCAAACAAAGGAGATGTGTTTAAAGGCAAGAGAAAAAATAGTAAATACCTATTCCCTGGAAGAATGTGGTAAAAAAATGAAAAGTTATTATTATGAAGTAATTTAGGAGTAAAAATGTCTAAAAAACCATTTATATCGGTGGTATTACCTTGTAGAAATGAAGAAAAATATATCAGAAATTGTTTGAATTCTTTAGTAAATCAAGATTACGGCAGTGAAAATTATGAAATTGTTATGGTTGACGGCTTAAGTGAAGATAAAACTATTGAAATTGCAAAAAAAACATGTGAAAATTTTCCTAATTTAAGAATATTTACAAATGAAAAAAGAGTTACACCTTTTGCAATGACCAAGGGTGCACAGAATGCTAAAGGGGATATAATAGTTTTAGTAATCGGTCATGCTCTTTATGCAAGTGACTTTTTATCTTCCGGAGTTAGATTATTTGAAAAATACCCTGATGCCTCATGTGTAGGAGGACCAGTTAATAGTATCGGAGAAAATCCGTTTTCTAAGGCTTTGGCAATTGCAATGTCTTCATATATAGGGCTCGGAAACGTTTACCACAGAATGCCCGGGTACGAAGGAGAAGGAGAAGAAGCGTTATTTCCTTTCTTTAAAAGAGAAGTCTTTGATGTGCTTGGATATTATGATGAAAGATTTATTAGAAATCAGGATGACGAATTTGCATTTAGAGTAAAACTATCAGGCAGAAAAATTTATTTATCTTCAACAATTAAAAACACTTATATAGTTAGAAATTCGCCTAAAAAATTACTAAAACAATATTATAGTTATGGTTACTATAAATGGTTTGGCTTCTTAAAACATAAAAAATTCATTTCAAAAAGGCATTTTATTCCAGCTCTTTTTGTATTTAGCGTTATTGTCTTATCTGCTTTAGCTATAACTACTTCTCATACTTTATTATTTTTATCACCAATTTTATTCTATTTATTTGTTTTAATTTCGTTTGCTTTAATGCATATTAAAAAGGGTATAAAAATCGCTTTATATCTGGTACTTGCAATTTTAGTTTTGCATTTTTCGTATGGTCTCGGATTTTTAGTTTCATTCCTGACGGTAAGAAAAATTTAATTAAAATCTGTAGCTTAATTATAAATATATTTTTAAATTTATAAAATAAGTTTTTATTTATTTGACATTTTTTGATTTATGGGAAAACAAGATAGTTTTATTAAAAGATTTACAGATATAGTTATCAGCCTTATAGTTTTAATTATAACTTCACCTATTATGATGATTTGTATTGTTGCCATACGTTTGGAAACCAAAGGTCCTGCAATATTAGTACAAGAGCGAGTCGGAAGAGGATATAAATTCTTTAAGTTTTATAAACTTAGAGGAATGGTTATGAATGCAATGGAAATTGGACCGGACTACACTATGATAGATGACCCAAGATTGACAAAAACGGGTAAATTATTCAGACGATTAAGTGTAGATGAAATACCTCAATTTTTTAACGTTCTTAAGGGAGATATGAGTATTATTGGTCCAAGGCCCGATTTAGATTCAGTTTGTTGTAAATATACGGCAGAAGAACGAAAAGTATTTGATTTTAAGCCCGGTATTACAGGTATTTCGCAAGTAAACGGGCGACAAACTCTTACGCCGAGTGAAAGAGTAAGAATGGAAATTGATTATTATTCAAAAGCTACTTTTTGGAGCGATTTAATGATAATACTTAAAACACCTTTTGTAGTAATTACAAATGAAGGGAATATTTGACATATTTATGAAGAAATGCATATTTATATTTTTTATATCTTACTTAACATTATTTTCTCAATCTCAACTTATTAACAATAATCACATAGTTTATGATTATCTGTTGTATCTACATACAATAGGCGATGCTAAAAATTATGACAATTTAATACTGCCGTTATCTCAAAAAAAAATTGAACAATTAATACAAAGTTCAAAAATAAATTCAGAATTAAATTATTCATTAAATCCGGTTGTTAATAATGTTTTTTTTCTTGATAGTTTAAGTTTAATAAAAGAATCATTATTTTCAAAAGACGAGGTTGAATTAATTAGTTATTCAGACACGCTATTAAATATTTCTGCAAATCCGATAATTTCCATAAAATATTTAAGAGGAAATGAAAATTCAACATTACTTATAAAATATGGCGGAGCGATAAAATTAAACTATGGTAAAAATTTTGTGGCTTTTTTAGAAGCAAATAACGGTTTTGTAGGAGGAGATAGAGAAGTCGCTCTGTTGGATAAACAGGTTTTACACAGT
>CALGLM010000342.1 GCA_937930275.1 uncultured Ignavibacteria bacterium | reverse complement strand
GAGATTACGTACGGTGACTGGAGTTCAGACGTGTGCTCTTCCGATCTGGTAGTTTAGATAAAAAAAGTTTTATTACCGCAACTTACGGCACTGTTGAGCTAAATACGGGTAAAATAAATATGGTTAGGGCGGGGCATACTCCAATTTTATACTGTGATAAACTAAAAATTGACGTATTGACTCCAAAAGGAATAGGTTTAGGCTTAGATTACGGAGAAAAATTTAGAAAAAATTTAAAAGAATTGGAATTTTATCTAAAGAATGACGATATTTTGGTTCTATTTAGTGACGGTATTACCGAATCCAAAAATGACCAATTGGAGGATTTTGGAATGAACCGTTTGACCGATGTCATTCGTGCAAATTGTGATAAACAAATAGACATAATAGCAAATAAAATAATGAGCGAAGTAAGTATGTTTTCACAAGATTATAGACAACACGATGATATTACATTAGTAATTTTTAAGTGGAATTTTAACAACAAATCATCGGAGAATAATTAATGGCGGAGTTTAACGTAAATGTGCGTGAATCCGGAAAAGTTAAAGTTTTAGATTTAAACGGTTACTTAGATGCACATACCGCTCCGGAATTAGAGGCTGCATTTACAAAATTAATTGATAATAACAACTACAAGGTAGTAGTTAATTTTAATTCTCTTAATTATATAAGCAGTGCCGGTTTGGGCGTTTTTATGGCATATGTAGAAACAATGCGCGATAACAAAGGAGATATTAAATTTGCCAACATGAAAGAAGGTGTTTATAATATTTTCGATTTGCTTGGCTTTCCCGCATTGTACGATTTCTTTACCGAAGAAGAAGAAGCCGTAAAAAGGTTTGACGATTCGGATAATTCAGGTAAATAAAAGAGAGAGCCGGTGAAAAAGGAATTATCCGTAAACAGTACAACCGAAAACCTTAAAAGCATTAGGGATTTTATTAGAGATGAAGCCCTAAATGCCGGTTTTGCCGTTGAAGCGGCGGAAAAAATTATTTTAGCCGTGGATGAAGCTTGTTCCAATATTATTAAACATGCATACAAGTTTTCAATTAACGGCATAATAAGTATTTCGGTTAATAACGAAAATAATAAGTTTGTTGTTTCTATTATAGATAACGGCGGACACTTTAACCCTAACGAAGTGCCTGAACCCGATGTTAGAGAATATCATAAACAGCGAAAACCGGGAGGTTTAGGTATGTTTTTAATGAAAAAATTAATGGATGAGGTTATTTATAACAACTTAAGCGATAACCGAAATCAAGTTGTTTTAGTTAAAAATTTGCCACACTAAAATTACCGGTAAATATATGTCCCAGCGTAATTTTGCTACTCTTGTCGATTTTTCAAATCTTATTAATTCCGATCTTGATATTAATTTTATCTTAAACAATTTGCTTTTAACTTGTTTTGGTAAGTTTTTAACTTCCAAAGGATTTGTGTTGCTTGCAGATGATAACGGCAAAACTAAAGCGGGATTAATAAAAGGATATAATCTATCAATCTTTGAAGATTTGATTGGAAAAGAGATTGAAGGTGCTGCCGAAAGTTTTTTTAGCAATAATTTTAATACTAATAATAGAATTGCAATTATTGAAAAAATTGAAACTACAAAAGGCACTATAGGTATTTTTGGGCTCGGAGACAAAATTACAAAAGAGTGTTACAGTGATGAAGATATAGCTTTTATAAAAACACTATTAAAAATTAGCTCCGTTGCTATAGAAAACTCACTTACTTTAGATAAATTGAATCAAATTAACAGAAATTTGGATTCTAAAATTAACCAGCTTAATTCACTATTTGATTTAAGCAAAGAATTTAGCTCGATTTTGGACGATGCAAGAGTAAACAAATTGCTTGTGCTAACTTTAATCGGGCAATTGGCAGTATCACGCTATGCGATAATAAGTTTAAGGAATAAACAAGTTAATGTAATTGATTCAAAATTTCCCGATGAATTAATAAAAAACGAAATAACGTTTGAAAAATACGGTGATTTAACATTACCGTTTACAGAAAGTGAGTTAGACCCAAATTTAGTTAAAGCAGGCGTTAGATTAGTTGTTCCGATGAATATTAAAGACGAAACGAAAGGGCTTATATTATTGGGTAAACGACTTACACAAAATCAATTTACCAAATCGGATATAGAATTTATAATGTCTGTAGCAAGTTTAGCAGTTATTTCAATAGAAAACGCATATTTGTTTAAAGAGACATTAGAAAAACAAAAATATGAAAAAGATCTTGAGATAGCGCGAAATATTCAAAGAAAT
This sequence comes from uncultured Ignavibacteria bacterium, assembly GCA_937930275.1. GTDB lineage: Bacteria > Bacteroidota > Ignavibacteria > Ignavibacteriales > Melioribacteraceae > JAEXOD01. Next base: position 8,136 of record CALGLM010000342.1, on the reverse strand, counting down.
TTACTGCCTCAAAAAATACCAAAATCGGGGAAATATGAAATTTTTGCATATTCGCAATCGGCGCGTATGGTAGGCGGTGATTATTACGACTTAGTGAAATTGGAAAGTAAAAACATATTAGTTGCGGTTGCGGATGTATCCGGTAAAGGGGTTCAAGCAGCCTTATTAATGGCAAACGTACAAGCTTTTTTAAAGGCAATTTCTAAACAGAACATTCCGTTAAATCAAGCGTCTAATCTTATAAATGATTTGATATCGGATAATACGTCAATGGGAAGTTTCATAACTTTTTTTTGGGGTATATTAAGCGAAAGCGAGCCGCAAATAGAGTATGTAAATGCAGGTCATAATCCGCCTCTATTAATTAGGGACGGCGTTATAACCAAACTTAAAACAGGCGGAATGATATTAGGAGTTATGCAAACGGTAATTCCTTATGAAGAAGAAATTGTAAAATTAAAGAAAGATGATGTTTTAGTTCTTTTTACAGACGGAATTTCGGAAGCTATGGATATTGAAAACCAAGAGTACTCCGATGAAAAATTAGAAGAATATTCATTAAAAAATTATAAAAGAAGTGCCAAAGAAATTGGTGAAGGTATATTAAGTGATGTAAAAAGTTTTACAAAAGATGCAGAACAGTCAGACGATATAACATTATTAGTAATTAAGGTAATAAATGAATAGTAAATTAAAAATATGGTTTAATAAAAACAGAAATAACATTACTTTGTTAAGAAGTTCAATAGTGTTTATTATTTTAGCCGTTAATTTTTATTTTATTAATTTTTTATTGCAAACTTCTAACGATGAATGTTTATGGGTTGAAAAAAGAGATAAAAACGGAGAAATTAGGTATTATTTTGATAAAGTAAAGTTTGAAGGTGTAACTTGGAATGCGGGAATTAGAGACGGAGACATTCTTATTTCTATTAACGGAATTAAGATGGAAGGTCCTAATGTAGGGATGGATGTAATTAATAAAATGAATAAAGGGGATAAGGCAAAGTATGTAATTGAAAGAGACGGCGAGAGATTTGAAAAATATGTTGAATTAAAAAAGTTAATTAACTATCAAGCTTTATCCGTTACTCTGCTTGCTTTTATTTGGTTAATTGTCGGCACTTTGGTTTTGCTTGCAAAAAATACGGGTAAAATTCAAAGATTGTTTTATGATATCGGAATATTTTTTGCGTTGGCATCTCTTTACTATATGTTATGGGGTACTGTTTCGCAGAATCCGACTTTTCGATATTTATGGCTTAGAATAGTAATTGATTTAGTTTGGACTTTCGGAGCATCATTTTTGCCATTTAAATGGTTAACTTTATTCCTTACTTTTCCAAACGAGCATAGATGGTATAAAAAACAATCTGTACAAAGATTTTTAAAGATAACGCCAATTATAGTGTATATTTATACTATTGCATATAGGTTGTTTTTCATATACTTTAACCCAAATGCCGATAATATGAGTTATATCAACTTTATTGCAAGTCCGTTATATATAATTAACATTTGGGGATTAATTGCCGGTTTGGTGTTACTGTTTATAAACTATTTTAAACTTCCTACAAAGCAAGAAAAGAATTCGGTATTTATTATTTTAGTCGGTTATACTATTGGTGTTGCTACAATAATATATCTAATACTATTTTCGGCAAATACTACGGTTGATGTGCAATTTAATAGTCCATTGTACTTTACGCCAATTGTAATGATAGTTTTAATTCCCATTTCGTTTGGATATTCGATATTTAAGTATTCGTTAATGGATATGACCGATGTATTTAAAACAACAATAATGTACGGAACAGCCACCGTAAGTGTTGCGGTTATTTATTTTTTTGTAATTTATTTACTTGGTTTTTCAATTAGTTCTGCAATAGGAACAAAGTATCAAGGAATTATTGCAGGGGTAATATTTATTATTTTTGCTTTAGTTTTTCAATCAACTAAAGATAGATTTCAGGAAATAATAACACAAAAGTTATATCCCGAACAATTTGCTTTTAGAAAAGTACTTGTTAAATTTAGCACACAAATTTCTTCGGTAGTAGGTCTTGAAAACATTTTAGAATTTACAAAAAAAATATTTGTGGAATCTTTAAGGTTAAATAAATTTGCAATAATGTTGTGGGATGAAGAGACTAAAAAATACTATTATAAAAAGGGATTCGGATTTAAATCTAATGAATTTGCAATTAGTTGTGTTAACAATAAGTTAAAAACAAAGCTGCACGCTAAAGAAATTGTCGGTTTAATTCCGGCGATTGATAAATCGGAATTTACGGAAGTATTTCCTTTGGATTGCGAGAAGTTAGAAAACGAAAAAATATTTACTATTGTTCCTTTACGTACACAAAATAAAATAGTAGGTATTTTATTATTTGGTTTAAAATATAGCGGGTCACAATTTAGCGTTACTGATTTGGAATTATTACTTGCCGCAGCAAATCAAACAGCGGTTTCAATTGAAAATGCACGTTTATATGCTGTTGAGTTGGAAAATATAAAGTATGAACAAGAGTTGGATAATGCAAGAAAGATACAAGAAAGTTTGCTTCCCAAAACAATACCAAATATAAAAGGACTCGATTTTTCGGGAGTAATGATTCCGGCAATGCATATAGGTGGTGATTATTTTGATATTATTGATGTAAGTGATACCAAGGCATTTGTTGTTGTGGGGGATGTTGCGGGTAAAGGGCTTTCGGCATCATTTTATATGTCAAAACTTCAAACTATGATGCGTTTGTTTTGCAAACAAAATTCTTCGCCTAAAGAAATTCTAATTAAAATTAATAGACAAATTAGCAGTGAAATAGATAAACACTCGTTTATTACTGTAATTTTAGCATTATTTGATACTAAAAATAAAACTATAACTTTAGCACGTGCCGGACATCCGCCCTTAATTGCATTTAAAGGAAATACTAGCTTATTCTATCAACCAAAAGGGATTGGTCTTGGTTTAGAAAAAGGGGAAATTTTTGAACAAACTTTAGAAGAAGTTGTAATTCCTTTTGATAAAGACGAAACTTTTATACTATTTTCGGACGGTGTAAACGAAGCTATGAACATACATAACGAACTGTTCGGTATTAATAACTTAATAAATACCGTAAATATGCATAGGTCCGAAAAAGCGGTTAATATTAAAAACGCAATACTTTCTTCAATCAGCTTTTTTACAGGCAATGCCGAAACTAATGATGATATTACGTTGGTTGTAGTTAAAACTTCCGAATAATTCCCTCAATATTAAAAAAATATTAATTTATTCTTTTTTTTTAATTTCCAATCATTTAAATTATAATAGCAAATTCCAAAATTAGTGAGAATATTATATGAATGAAACCGGAAGTTATTATGATTTAATGATGGGAATAGTAAAATCGATTGGTGATATTGTATGGGGATTACCTACTATTATTATGCTGGTTGGTACGGGAATTTGGTTAACTATTAGACTTAAAGGATTACAATTTACAAAGTTGGGGTATTCACTATACTTAGCTTTAATTAAAAGGAAAGAAGATGATAATGACGAAGGGGATATCTCTCACTTTCAAGCGTTAATGACGGCGCTTTCAGCCACTGTCGGAACGGGTAATATAGCCGGAGTTGCAACCGCAATTGCCGTTGGAGGTCCAGGTGCATTATTTTGGATGTGGATTACCGGATTAGTAGGAATGGTAACAAAATACGCCGAAGCTCTTCTTGCAGTTCGTTTTAGAGTAAAAGATAGTAACGGTAATATGTGCGGCGGTCCAATGTACTATATAACTAACGGGTTAGGCTGGAAATGGATGGGTATTCTATTTGCCGTGTTTGCTTCTATTGCTGCTTTCGGTATAGGCAATACTGTTCAGTCTAATTCAGTAGCCCATGCATTAAATACTTCTTTTGGCGTGCCTACGTATATTACTGCAATTATTTTGGCAGTAGGAACAGGAGCGGTTATATTGGGCGGAATTAGAACTATAGGAAAAGTAACAAGCGTTTTAGTGCCGGTTATGATTGTATTTTATATGGTTGGGGCGTTGATTATTTTATTTTTACACTTAGATAGAATACCGGATACATTTTATTTAATCATTGCTCAAGCCTTTACTCCTACTGCGGCAATAGGCGGTTTTGCAGGTTCTGCAGTATTACAAACAATTAGGATGGGTGTGGCAAGAGGTTTATTTTCTAATGAATCAGGACTGGGTAGTTCACCAATAGCCGCCGCAGCAGCACAAACAAAAAATCCGGTTAATCAAGCGTTAGTTTCAATGACGCAAACATTTATTGATACAATTGTTGTTTGTTCTATGACGGGCTTGGTAATAATTTTAAGCAATGAATGGTCAGACGGAAAAACCGGTGCGGAACTAACGTCAATTGCTTTTACAAAAGGACTTGGCAGTATTTTGGGTGAGTATATTGTTTCAATTGGTTTGGTGTTGTTTGCATATTCAACATTAATCGGCTGGTCTTATTACGGTGAAAAAGCAATTGAATTTTTATTCGGCGAAAAAGTGATTAAGCCATATAGAATAGTTTTTACAATTTTTGTAGCTATTGGCGCATTAATTAATTTAGATTTGGTATGGGGGATTGCAGATATTTTTAACGGTCTTATGGCTCTACCAAATTTAGTAGCCTTATTACTATTAACTCCGGTAATAGTTAGCGAAAGTAATAAATATTTAAAGTAATTAGATATTATGCGATTTGAATCCGTAATTATTAAAATTTACGGATTCTTTTTTATTTGCATATTGATTTTTTATTATAAAATATTTAATTTTTCAAAACCAGTATTATTCTTATTATTTAAGCTTGCCATATGGAAAAATCCATCGATTTATATAAAGAGTTAGAATCTCTAAAACAAGAAAACCTAAAGCAAAAAAAACAGTTAGCAATTTGCTCAACAACAATTTATAAACAGGATGCAATACTTTCCGGCATTAATGTCGGCACTTGGAATTGGAATATAAAAACGGGGGAAGTATCGTTTAATACTGCATGGTTTGAAATGCTGGGGTATAAGGAAACCGAATTTGGTACGACCGACATTACAACTTGGGAAAAACTTGCTCACCCGGATGATTTGCAAAAATCGGAAGAGATGCTAAAAAAACACTTTGGCGGTAAGTCCGATTTTTACGAATGCGAGGTGAGATTAAAGCATAAAAACGGAGAGTGGATTTGGGTTTTAGATAAGGGAAAAGTTTACGAGTTTGACGAATCAGGAAAGCCGTTGTTAATGGCAGGTTCGCATATCAATATCAACGAAATTAAACAAAAAGAGCTTAAATCAAAATCCGAAATGGAATTATGGCTTTCTATGTTTCAGTATAATTCATCTGTAATGTTGTTAATTGATCCGATTACCGGTAATATTGCCGATGCTAATATTTCTGCAGCAACCTTTTACGGTTATCCCTTAAAACAAGTTTTAAACATGTCGATTAACGATTTTATTGATAATTCGGATAACATAAGCGAGAAAAATTTTTACGCAAATACACAAAAACTATTCAAGCATAAATTGGCAAATGGAGAAAGTAGAGATGTTGAAATGTATCTTACACCTATTTTTCTTGAAAATAAAGAATTGATTTTTGCAATAATTTATGATGTATCGGAAAAAAAACATGCAGAAAACGAATTAAAAAGGAGTGAATTAAAATATAAAAGCATTCTTCAAACGGCTATAGACGGGTTTATTATTGTAGATCTAAATGGAAATCTTTTAGAAGCAAACGAAGCATATGCCGAAATGATAGGGTACACAGTTAGTGAATTGTTACAAATGAATATTAAGAGTATAAATTCACGGTTTACAGAGGAAAATCTTGATGATGAAGCTAAAAAACTTATTGAGATTGGTTTTTTACGTTATACCACTAAACATATTCATAAAAACGGTAAACTTATAGATGTTGAGTTAAGCATTAAATATAATGGCTTTATTGATAACGGAGTATTTATAATATTTGTAAATGATATTTCCGATAGAATAAAAGCACAACAAAAAATTGAAACAATGCATGAAAATTACGACAGGTTTTTTAATACAATTGATGAATTTTTATTCGTTTTAGACGAAAACGGAGTAATTCTTCACACAAATGAAAGTGTTGTAAAAAGGTTAGGCTACTTAAAGGAAGAGCTAATAGGCAAATCAGTCTTAAATATCCATGCATCAGAAGATAGAGAAGAGGCAGTAAGAATAATTACTGGAATGCTTAAAGGTGAGATTGATTTTTGTCCGCTTCCTCTTGTAAAACAGAACGGAATTAAAATACCCGTAGAAACTCGAGTTACCAAAGGTGTATGGGATGGTGAGAATGTTATTTTCGGGGTTTCAAAAGATATTTCTCTATTAAAATTATCTGAAGAAAAATTCTCCAAATCTTTTCAGATAAATCCGGTTGCATGTGGTTTTAGCGATATTATTACCGGCGAATATGTTGAAGTTAATGACGCTTTCTGTAAACTATTTAACTTTGAAAGGGATGAAGTAATAGGCAAAACAGCAATTGAATTGGGGATAATGGATGAAGAAACTCGAAATTCAATCCTCACTAAATACTCGCTTGATAAAAAAATACTAAATGAAGAAACAAAACTTAAAAATAAAAATGGTGAAACTAAATATGTTTTACTTTCTGCCGAAAATATTTTTTTGTATGATAGATCATTAAGATTTACTGCTGCATACGATATAACCGATTTAAGGAAAGTTAATGATGAATTAAAATCAATTAACGAAGAATTGGTAAAATCCAAAAAGTTGATAGAAAGTGCATATGATGAAAATACTAAATTTATTGAAGAACTTTCTAAAACGCAGGCTAAATTAGAAAAAATAAATTCCGAAAAAGATAAACTATTTTCGATAATTGCTCATGATTTAAGAAGTCCTTTCCAGGGTTTTTTAGGTATTACCGAAATTTTATCTTCCGGTCTTAGCGATTTTTCTATTACTGAACTTCAAGAAATTTTTACCGAAACAAATAAAACAGCTCAAAAAATATTTGATTTGCTAAATAATTTGCTTGAATGGGCAAGAATGCAGCGTGGATTAATTAAATTTGAACCTTCAAAAATTGATGTGATTGAAATTATAAATGCAAGTATCTCACTTCTATCACATAATATAATTGAAAAAGATATATTAATTGAAACGTTTAGTTGTGAAAACAACTTTGCTTTTGTAGATGAGAAAATGTTTAATACCGTAATTAGAAATCTTTTAACTAACGCAATAAAGTTTACGCATAAACAAGGTAAAATTATTATAGAAACAAAGAATTTAGCTGAAAATAAAATTCAAATATCAATTTCAGATAACGGTATCGGCATACCTGAATACTTAATGGAGAAAATATTTTCGGTAGGTGAAAAAGTCGGAAGAAGAGGCACTGAAGGGGAAGAAAGTTCCGGTTTAGGACTTTTAATTTGTAAAGAATTTGTTGAAATTAACGGCGGTACTATTTGGGTAAAAAGTATTGAAGGAGAAGGAACAACTTTTAGCTTTACGGTTAATACTGCTTAATTTAACATAAAAGGATTTTTTTGCTATTTACCTTTTGCTTATAAAATTCTAAGTGGCAATATTACATAATATTTCTTATTTTTGTAAGTTAATTACTTATTTTTTAAGAGGATAATAATGTATATATATAACACGCTTACCAAAAAGAAAGAAGAATTTGTAACATTGCAACCTAATAAAGTTACTATGTACGTATGCGGTCCTACTGTTTACGATTACTTTCATATTGGTAATGCACGTTCTTTTATAATGAGCGACATAATTAGAAGGTATTTGGAATATAAAAATTACGAAGTTAAGTTTGTAATGAATCTTACCGATGTTGACGATAAAATTATTAAAAAAGCCAATACCGAAGGAACGGAGAGTAATAAAGTTGCCGAAAAATTTGCCGAAGCTTTTTTTGAAGACATTAAAAAATTAAAAATAAAACCGGCTACTGTTTATCCTAAGCTACCGAGCATATTACCGAAATTATTAATATAATAGTTAAAATTGAAGAGAACGGATTTGCTTATAATAAAGACGGAAACGTTTTTTTTGATGTGGTAAAATTTAAAGAATACGGAAAGTTAAGC
>CALGLM010000341.1 GCA_937930275.1 uncultured Ignavibacteria bacterium | reverse complement strand
TCAAACGAACATAAATTAACATTACGTTATAACTTTGTTGATTCTTACCAGGATATTTTGGGTAACAGATCTTCATCCAACGCATTAAGTTTTGATTCATATGCATATAGAATTAAAAATAAAACACATTCTTTAGTTGCACAAATTAACAGCAACTTCGGAAATGCAATGTCTAACGAATTAATTATTGGTTATACAAGTATTCGTGATAGAAGAGCCGGTGTTGGCGCAGCTTCTCCGGAATTAAAAGTTTTGGAAAGCGGTTTATCGATGAGTGCAGGCGTTGACCAATATTCATCAGCAAACGAATTAGACCAAGACATTCTTGAAATTACTGATAACTTTACTTACTTATTAGGTAACCACGTATTTACATTTGGTACACATAATGAATTCTTCTCATTCCGTAACTTGTTTATCGGTGCTTTCCATGGTTATTATGAATTCAAGAATTTAGTTGATTTACAAAATGATAAAATTTCATTTTATTCGCACAAATACTCAAGAACAAGTGATCCAGACCAAGCTGCAGAATTTAAAGTTAGCCAGTTAGGATTTTATGTACAAGACGAATGGTCAGTATTACCGCAGTTAAAAGTTACTATCGGTGCTCGTATCGATATTCCTTTTATACCGGAAGGACCGGCTAAAAATGATTCTGTTTCAAAATATTTGCCAAACTTTAATACCGAAGATGTTCCGAGCGGTAATGTTTTATTTAGTCCTCGTATTGGGTTTAACTACGATGTATTTGGTGATAGAACAACTCAAGTACGTGGTGGTGTTGGCTTATTTACAGGTCGTATTCCTTATGTTTGGATTTCAAACGCATATACAAACAGCGGTATGTTATATGCTGAGGTTAGAAACGCATCATCATCAAGTTATCCGGGATTTAGTTTAGATCCTTATCAACAGTGGTATCCAGGTGATCCGGGAACAGGCGGTCCAAGAGTACAATCAGAAATCAACTTGACTGATAATGACTTTAAAATGCCTCAGATTTTAAGATACAATGTATCCGTAGATCAACAATTACCGTTTGGTTTTATCGGAACGGCTGAATTTATTTATTCTAAATCAGTTAACGATTTAGTTTACACAAAAGAAAACTTAAAACCTTCCACCGGTGTTGATGCTTTTGAAGGCAGAACAATATGGGGCGGTACAAATGATTACAACAAAAACTTTTATGATGTATTAACATTAAAAAATACAAGTAAAGGTTATTCATATAACTTAAGTTTCCAAGTTCAAAGAAACATGGCTCGCGGTTTATCTGTTAATGCAGGGTATGTATTTGGTAAAGCTATGGATCAGAATAGTGTTGCTTCTTCACAGGCTCGTTCACAAATGAGATATAATCCAATAGATAATGATCCTAATAATCCTGAATTAACTACTTCATTATATGAAATACAACATCGTATATTTGGATCTGTATCATATACCGAAGAATTCTTAAAGGGTGCTGCAACAACTATATCGTTGTATTTTAACGGTCAAAGCGGTCAACCTTTCTCATTTGTAGTTCAAGGTGACGTAAATAATGACGGTTTCGATTGGAACGACTTATTCTACATTCCAAAAGATAGAAACGACATACAGTTAGGTACATTATCAGGCGGCGTTTATACAGCTAAAGAAGAATGGTTAGATGCGTTAGACCAATTCATTAAAGATAACGAATATCTAAACGATAATCGTGGTAAAATGTCAAAAAGAAACGGTGCACGTAATCCTTGGAGAAATATCCTTGATTTAAGAATAGCTCAAGATATACCTGACTATTTTGGCTTTGGTAAATTCCAAGTTACATTAGATGTGTTAAACGTATTAAATTTATTAGATCCGACTGCAGGATGGGATAAGAGCGTATACAGTACTTATGCACCTGTTAAAATGGTAGGACGTGATAATACCGGTCGTATGGTTTATTCATTGAATACAAATAATGCTAAAGATCCTTACACTGCAGATAATATCAACTCACGTTGGGCAATGCAGTTAGGTATAAGATATTCATTCTAAT
>CALGLM010000340.1 GCA_937930275.1 uncultured Ignavibacteria bacterium | reverse complement strand
TCTGAATATGAGCAATCTTAAATTTAACTTTTCCGTTTACTACTTTATCTTTTTCAAGTTCCGTTTTATCAATTTTGGGAGCATCTTCAACAATACCAAAAGCCTCGTTTATTTTTACACCTAATTCTGCAGCATTAAAGGGTTTTGAAATAAAACTACTTACACCGGCTTCTGCAGCTTTTGCCGCTTCTTTTTTTTCTCCTCTACCGGTTGCCATTAAAAAAGGAATTGTTTTTGTGGATTCGTTTGAACGTACCCATAAAAGAAGTTCGTAGCCGTCTTTATTGGGCATATTCCAATCGCTAATTATTAAACTAATATCCTTTCTTTTTGTTAAAATATCTATAGCCAAATTTCCGTCTTCGGCTTCAATTATATTATTATAACCTAAACTATTAAGCGTCTTTCTTTCCATTTTGCGCATTACGCCGGCATCTTCTACCAGCAAAATATTTATGTCGGTTGTAAGTTTCATATTGTATCCGAAGTTGTTTTTAATACTTAATTATCGAAAAATTTTATTCATATTTTAGTATATTTTGAATTAATTACAAAATAATTTTAAGCATAAATACAAAATATTTTTACTTTTTATTTTTAGGCAGTAATTAGTTGATTGCTTTTTCTTCATTTTTCCTTTATATTAAAACCTAAGGTGTTTAATGAAAAATAAAAATTTAATAAAAAATCAATAAAGTTATTTGTGGACTGAAGATGCGATATTTTTTGACTATTATATTAATGTTAATTTCGATAGAACTACTTTCACAACAATACTTGTTTTTCGATAAAAACAATTCAGGGCTTTCCTCTAACAAAATTACTACTATAAAGCAAGATTGCAGCAACAACTATTATATTGTTACGGAAGCCGAGTACATAAATCAAATTAAGATATCCTCCGGTTACTTACATAAATTTTCTAAAGGAAATTGGACAAAAATAGATAGACTTGGAGATTTATCTTTAGAAGATAAAGTTAATGACGTAACAATTGATAAATATAATAATGTTTTAATAGCTACAAGTTTGGGCTTTGCGGTGATGCAGGGGAATAGTAGTTTTTTATATGACATCAATAATTCGCCTCTTCCCGATAACAATATTTTTAAAATTGCGGTTGATAGTTGTAACACCTATTATTTGGGAATTCCAAATTACGGAATTTGGGTAAAAAATAATGAAAATTGGAGCTATTTTAATTATCAAAATTCCTTTAACGGAATTGAAGATTTTAACTTTATTTACGTTGATAGTAAAAATTTTGTTTGGGTCGGAACAGATTATTATGGTTTATATGTGTATGACGGAATAAATTGGTATAAAAAAATAGATAATTACTATAACGGAAAAAGGTGTTATATAATGGGGTTAACCGAAAATAGCAGCGGTTTTAAGTATGCAACCGTACAAACTGAAGACGGAAAACATTTTATTGCAAAAGAAGATAACTCGATATTTACTTTTATTGAACTGAACGATTCAACTCATCCTTTCGAATTTTTTGCATATAACTCGATAATAGCAGACAAAAAAGACAATTTATATATAGGTACTTCAAACGGTATGTTTATGTTTAACCAAATGAATTTTACTGTTTTTGATAGTACTAATTTTAATTTGCCGGCAAATTATTTTGTTAGCGGATTTGTTGATATTAATAATAATAAACTGTTCGGAATAGAAAACTTTAACCAGCACAAAGCATTTGGTTTGTTGATTTATAATGAAGACGGTGTGGATATTTCCAAAAACGAAAAAGTTGAACAAGTGAATTGGGAATATTTCTTATCGCAAAATTATCCAAATCCGTTTAATCCGAGTACTACTATCATTTATCAAATACCCAAAGGGTGTGATGTGCTATTAAAGATTTATGATGTTTTGGGAAGAGAGGTATCAACATTGGTAAATGAATACAAGGCGGGGGGAAAATACACGGTTAATTTTAATGCTTCTGATTTTACAAGCGGGGTCTATTTTTATAGATTAGTTGCGGGAGAGTATGCTACTGTGAAAAAATTAATGTTATTAAAATAGTTTAATTTTCAACACTTTTTTATGTCAAAAACTTTATTGCAAAATCGTTAGATTTTATTGTTCTGTATCTTTTTTTTTTATTCTGAAAATATTATATTTAACTTCCAATTAAATAAAATTTAATCCAAACTACTTGCAGAAAGCGGAGTAATGTAAATTGCTCCGCTTCTTTTTTACCGCAAACTAAGCGAACCATTATTAAAAAAGTAATGTTATTTCAATATCATTTAATATGATTTTTTTGTAAATTTAAAGATTAAATAAAATGGAGTAATAATGTCTAATATTAATAAGGTTGGCGTTATAGACGCATTAAGCAAGGTTATTGATAGCAATTCCGGAAAAGATTTGGTTTCCTTAAACGCCGTTAAAGATATAAAAGTTGAAGGATCAACCGTTATAATAAAAATTGAACTTCAATCTAATGCTAATTTTGGCAAAATAAAAGAAGACTGTATAAATGCAATTAAAGAAGAAGAACCTGATGTTAAAGAAGTAATAATAGATTTTGGTAATCAGGGGCAAAAAGCGACTGCAAGTTTAAATGACGGATTAATGCCGGGGGTTAAAAACACTATTGCCGTAGCAAGCGGAAAAGGAGGAGTAGGCAAAAGTACCGTTGCAGTAAATTTAGCCGTAGCATTGGCTAATGAAGGTGCAAGGGTCGGCTTAATTGATGCCGATATTTATGGTCCGAGCATTCCGCTTATGTTTGGCTTAACAAATAAACCTCAAATAATAGGTGATCCGTTAACAAATAAAATGCTTCCGTTGGAAAATTACGGAGTGAAGTTGATATCAATCGGATTTTTTATTGATGACAATGACCCCGTTATTTGGCGTGGACCTATGGCAAGCGGTGCGGTAAAACAATTTATGAGCGATGTTGAATGGGGTGAACTTGATTATTTAATTTATGATTTACCTCCGGGAACAGGTGATATTCAATTAACCTTAGTGCAAACAATTCCTTTAACAGGAGCTGTAATTGTTACTACACCTCAAGATGTTTCTTTAATTGATGCCAGAAAAGGTCTTAAAATGTTTGAAAGAGTAAATGTTCCGGTATTTGGAATAATTGAAAACATGAGTTATTTTATTGCTCCAGATACAGGTAAAAGATATGATATATTTGGAAACGGTGGCGGTGAAAAACTTGCAACAGATTTAAATACTCCGTTTTTAGGAGGAGTACCGATTAACCCTGAAATAAGAATAGGCGGTGATAACGGTTCGCCTATTGTTGTTGCAAATCCAAACTGTGCCGAAGCAAAACAATTTACGCAAATAGCTAAGAACTTGATGAATGAAGTTGCCAAAAAAAACAGCAACGGTGAAAACGGTAAAATTGATATAATAATTGAAAATTAATAATATTTTGGGGTTAGTGATGAGTAGCGTATTTTATGAAAAAGTAGAAGAGGCATTAAAAAAAATTCGTCCGTTTTTACAAGCTGACGGAGGAGATGTTGAACTTGTTAGAGTTACCGAAGACGGTATTGTTGAGGTAAAGTTAACAGGTGCTTGTATTGGATGCCCAATGAGTCAAATGACTTTACGTGCGGGAGTTGAACGAGCATTGCTTAAAGAAATTCCCGGAATTAGGAGGGTAGAACAGGTTGACTAACTGAAATTGTATTTTATCTTTTACTGTTTACGCTAAATATTAATTAAAATGTGTTTTTTTGAATATTAAATAACTTAGGTAGAAAAATGAGAAAGAAAATTGTAGCCGGAAATTGGAAAATGTTTAATAACTTAAATCAAAGTATTACTTTAATTTCTGAAATTAAACAAGAAATGGCTAATGCAAATGTAAATTGTAAAGTTATCGTTTGTCCTCCGTTTACATCGTTGGAAACAGCCAGTACGTTGACAAAAGATTCCTCGATTTCGGTAGGAGCACAAAATATGTACTTTGAAGAAAACGGTGCATATACTGGTGAAATTTCTGCAGATATGCTTCTTAGTGTAGGTTGCGAATATGTTATTTTGGGACATTCCGAAAGAAGAACTATCTTCAAAGAATCGGACGAATTGATAAATAAAAAAATTAAAAAGGCTTTATCAAAAGGATTAAAACCGATTTTTTGTATCGGCGAAACATTGCAAGAACGTGAAGAAGACAGAACTAAAAAGGTAATTGAAGTTCAAGTTAAACAAGGTTTGGTTGGTGTAACAGCCGAAGATTTTAAAAACATTATATTAGCATACGAACCGGTTTGGGCTATAGGAACAGGAAAAACTGCTTCACCCGCCCAAGCGCAAGAAGTGCATAAATTTATACGCAGTTTATTAGCCGAATTGTACGGAAAAGAAGTAGCTGATGCTACTGTTATTCAATACGGCGGAAGTGTTAAACCCGAAAATGCAAAAGAACTTATGGCACAACCCGATATAGACGGCGCTTTAGTCGGTGGTGCTTGCTTAAAAGCAGCTTCGTTTATTGAAATTATTAAAGCGGCATAGTTAGCATTAAATTTGTGAATATTAACCATGGGATATCCCCCTCAAATTTGTTTTTAGGGGGATATGCTTTATACTCTTGTTCTAAAATTTAACAAAAATTATTTAACATGTATTTTATTAAAGAGGAATTTATGAGTACTAAATCAGAAATGATTAAAAGTATGTGGGGAGTAGCAAGACATAATTTAGATAGATTATGCCAAAATATTTCTAAAGAACACATGAATTATAAAATACACCCCGAGTCCAATTCACTCGGATTTTTACTGCTGCACATTGCTGAAGTAGAAATATTATTCGGTAATTCTGTCTTTGCTTTTAATTATACAATTAAACCAAAAACTTTTAAAAAAGAAGAAGGGGTTAATTATGATAATTATGAAGAAACAATAGAATTGTTGGATAAATCAAAAGTTTTAATTGCAGATGCGTTGAATAATGCGGAAGAACTGAGTTGGGATAATATAGTAAAAACTCCTATTGGAGAATTTACGCAATATGATGCTATTGCAAGGATAATAGCTCATACAAATTATCACAGCGGACAAATAGGACTTATTTTAAAATACGGAAAAAACTAAGAGGAATAAAATTATGAAAATCAAACCATTATATTTATACATTATAGGAATTGTAGTGCTTGTATTAGCAGTTATTTTAATTAGCGGTAATAATTCAAGCAAAACAGAAGAACCGAAAACCACAACCGATATTACAGAAAAGCAGATGCCGGATGACGAAACTCATAGAGGATTAAAGAACAAAGGAGGAATGCAGCCTTCAAAAGAGAATGTTAATCAAGAAGCGGTTCATCAATTTGAAATGCTTAAAAAAGCTTATGAAAGCAATCCAAATGATACGTTAAAAGCAAAAGCTTATGCTCAAATGCTGGCAGCCGGTCACAATCCGGAAGAGGCGCTTAAAATATTAGAAGGTATATTAGCAAAAGATAAAAAAAGAATTGACGTTTTATTATTATTAACAATGATTAATTATAATATGCAGAATTACACTAAAGCCGAAGATTATACAAAAAGGATATTAGCAATAGACAAAAACCATAGTGAAGCAAATTACAACTTAGGTGCAATTTATGCTCAAATGGGTAAAAAAGACGAAGCAAAAAAAATATGGGAAAACATAATTAAAAAATATCCTAATACCCAAGCAAGTAAGTATGCTGTTATGGCATTAAATAATTTAAAGTAATTTTATTTAATGTTGCTTAATTGAGGAAAATATGGTAAATACGGATAAAATTATTGTTATAGGCGATAAAGTTTTAATAAGACCGGCTGAAGGAGTGCAAAAAACCACAACCGGTTTATATTTACCGCCAAGCGTAGCAGAAAAAGAAAAAGTTCAAGGGGGTTACATCTTAAAAACCGGACCGGGTTATCCAATAGGCACCGCAGGAGAAGATGATGAACCATGGAAAGAAAGAAAAGAAAATAAATACATAAGCTTGCAATGTAAACCGGGTGATTATGCTCTCTATTTAAGAAAAGATGCAATTGAAATTGAATATGAAAAAGAAAAACTTGTAATTGTTCCTCATAATGCAATTCTATTATTAATTAGAGACGAAGATTTATTAAACATAATATAAAGCAATTTTATGAATAAAGATTTTTTGGATTTTATTGAAGAATATGAAGCAATTGCAAGCGAAACGGAAAAAAAATATGCAGTTGCTTCATATAATGCGGCTATAAGCGGTAATTCTGCCGATTATGAATTGAGCGGAAAACTTGAGCTTGAGATTAACAAATTTTATTCGGATAAAGCTAAATTTAATTTTTTAAAGCAGATAAAAGAAAGCGGAATAATTACTGATGATATTTTAAAAAGATATTTAGAAGTAATTTACTCTAAATTTGCTTCAAACCAGTATGATGAGGAATTATTAAAACAAATAAATTCCATAAGTAATAGATTGGAACAAAATTATTCTACTTATCGTGCAAAAATTGAAGAAAAAGAATTTACCGACAACGAAATTGAGGAAATTTTAATTAATTCGCATAACTCGGATGAATTACAAAAAACTTGGGAAGCAAGTAAGCAAATTGGTAATGTAGTTAAAGAAGATGTTAAAGAAATAGTAAAATTGAGAAACGAAGCAGCAAGACAGATAGGATTTAAGAACCATTTTGAAAAAAGTTTGCGGTTGGATGAACAAAATCCCGACGACATTGAAAAACTATTTGATGAACTGGACGAGCTTACAAGAAACGAATATCTAAAAGTTAAAGCTGATATTGATACCAAGCTTGCAGATAAATATAACATTAAAATTGAGCAACTACGTCCTTGGCATTATCAAGAACGATTTTTTCAACATACACCCAATATTTTTAACTTTGATATTGATAGTTATTTTAAGGATAAAAATTTAGAAACAATAACCTCGGAGTTCTTTAATTCTATAAATCTAAATATTGATGATTTAATACGAAATAGCGACCTTTATGAAAAGCCCGGTAAATATCAACATGCGTTTTGTTCGGATATTGATAGATCGGGAGATATAAGAGTGTTATGCAATATTAAAAATAATAGTCGTTGGATGGGGACAATGCTGCATGAATTTGGGCATGCAGTTTATGATAAATATATATCACCTGCATTACCCTGGGAGTTGCGTACTCACGCTCATATATTTGCAACAGAAGCAATTGCAATGTTTTTTGGTAGATTAGTATATAACCCCGGTTGGCTTAAAAAAACACTAAATTTGGACAGCAGTAATTATACAGCTATTTCCGAAAATAGCATTAAGTTTTTGAAGTATGATCAACTTGTATTTAGCAGATGGTGCCAAGTTATTTTTAGATTTGAAAAATCCATGTATGAAAATCCGGAACAAGATTTGAATTTACTTTGGAAAAATTTAGTTGAAAAATATCAAATGATAAAATATCCGGAAGGAAGAAATGAACCGGATTATGCTGCTAAAATACATATAGCATTATATCCGGCGTATTATCATAACTACATGCTTGGCGAACTACTTGCATCACAATTGTATTATTTTATTAAAGATAAAGTACTTAAAAACAAAACCGATATAAGAGACGGTTTTTACGGTCAAAAAGATTTAGGCGAGTATCTCAAAAATCTGTTTTTTGCTTATGGCGCTTTATATCCATGGGATGATCTTATAAAGAAAGCTACGGGTGAAAATTTAACCGCAAAATATTACGCAATGCAATTTATTGATGAATAAATAAAGCGAGCTGCTATTGAAGTTCGCTTACCGAAAACGAATCGGGGTTATACTCGTAGTCGAGTAATAACATTCCAAAATCTCGTGATTTTTTCTTCAATATATCGGAAATATTCTTTAAATCTTTTATGTTAATTGCCGTACGCGAAATTATTCTGCCGCTAACCATTCTACCTAAATCAGCTCCCTTTAAACTTTTAATTGCTTCTTCAACCATAACCGAGTTAGGATTTAGGATCTCATAATTTTTAAAATAGCCATTTAAAACATCTCTAAAAATTTTGTTGCTATACTCGTAATGTGTACAGCCTAACAGCACAAAATATTTTACATCGGGTAACGGATTAGGAACGGCTTCACGAATATATTCTTCAATAAGCGATTTAACTTTATCAGAATAAGAGTTAATTTGAATTTCGCTTTCTAAATTTTTACATGCTTTAGTAATAATATTTTCTTGATTAAATCCTTTTTCAATTAATAAATTTTTATGACTATTTCCGGTTATTGTTGTAGGTGTACCTAAAACAATTAATTTGTCTAACGGGCTTTTTATACTATCAAGTGCCAGGTTAACCCCTAACTCAATAATTCCTTTTACCTCATGTCTTGGATTTTTATAGTACTCAGTGGAATAATAAACCACAGATAGAGTATTGCAGGCAATTAGAATTAAATCCGGCTCTAATTTAGACATGCCCAACAAAGCATTATTAAATATTTTTGATTTTAATGCTACATCAGTCATACTATTGTAGCCAAAGTTTTCTTTTGGCAAGGAGTTAAAAAAAATAATTTCAAGGTCGTTTTTTAGTGGGGTTTTTTTTGCTGATTCGTAAATATTAGCGGCAATATTTAATCCGCCTAATCCGCTATCGGTAACAATAATTCGTGTCTTATTTCCATTCATAATATTTGCATCTATTCTGTTATTAATTACAATTTTTTGTAGTTATAAATCGCTTAATATTTCTTGCATCCCCGCCAATTACAAGCGAATCTTTTTCACCTAAAATATAATCATCCGAAAAATTTGCCGTTATTTCAGCCGTGTCGTTTTTGTTGGATTTAATCGCCAACACTTCAATTTTAAATTTTTCAAATAAATTAAGTTGTCTAATTGAACTTCCAACCATGCACAAAGGCGGGACTACTTCGGTTATAGTAAAACCTATTTTTAGGTGAAGCGCATTAAATTCATCCTTCAAAACCATGTTTCCGGCAATATCATTTATTAATTCTATAGTTTCAACTTTTTTATAGTAAGACGTAATAATATCTTTACTATTTACTATTCCTATTATTCGCTTACTTATTTCGTCAATTACCGGTAATATTTCCAAATCAAATTTATGCATTGTTTTTAATGCTTCAAAGCAATCGTCATGTAAGGTTACCGGAGTAAATCCCGTAATAGCAAGTTCGCCCGCATTAAGCAGTTGTTGTAAATTTTCTTTATCTTCAACCGAACCTTTCAAATCGTTTGCAATTATAACGCCTCTAATTTCTCCACGGCTATCAATTACCGTTAAATCTTGGTTTTTATTGTGAAGTAGCTTACTAACAATAACATTAAAATTATCACTTACATTTACCGATTCAAATTCTTTATTATAGACTTCGGAAATTTTTAGTCGTTTTAGAATATTCAGGTCTATCCCTTTTTGCAAATTAACGTTACTTAATTTTAATTTAAATGTAAAGACAGATTGCGAGCAGATTTTTGAAGTAACAAGAAAACTAAAAACGGATGTAAGAAATAGAGGGATAACCAAGTGAATGTTACCGGACATTTCAAAAAATATTATGATTGCAGTAATTGGGGCTCGTGTGGCTCCTGCTATTAGTCCGCTCATTCCGGCAAGAATAAAACCGCCCGCACTGATGTTAAAATTAGGGAATAAAGCGACAACTGCCAGATAAAACAAAAAACCCACTAAAGCACCAATAAAAATTGCCGGAGAAACCGAACCACCCGAACCAGAGGAGACCCACGCCCGTGAGCGTCATAGTGAG
>CALGLM010000339.1 GCA_937930275.1 uncultured Ignavibacteria bacterium | reverse complement strand
CTCTAATTTAATTATTTAGCCAATTATTTGCAAGAAAAAAATGTTAATATTATTAAAAATATTCCGGATTATTATTTGTAATCTTTTATTATATAACAAGATACATTATTTTTTATTCTAATATTTAGTTTATTTAAATTTAAAATACTTTTTGTAAAAATCATTAATTATTCCGCTTCTCATACCCCTGTTTTTTTAGCTTTAAAACACGTAAAGTGACCCTAAACGGGGAATGCCGAGCATTTTTCCGTAAAATAAAGAGGGTCTAACGTATTATAAAACAAGAAGTTATAAAAACATTCCCCAATTTTAAAAATAATTTTTAGCCCGGAAAAGCATTTTTATAAATGTTTTACATCTAAAAAGTCTAAAATTCCGCTTGGGTTAGCTTTTATATCGTAAACTTTTGTGGTAAGTTTTTTTGACACTTCGTTTCTTAATAAGTCCTTATCAAGATACTCGGTTACATAATAGTGGTCAATAGGTTTAGGATAAAAGGGATTTACGGTTATTGCGGGTAAGTTCGGTTTATTTATATAGCTTATTGTATTCCCCAAACTTACAAAATCTTTAACTATATTTGTTGTTTGTATCGGATTTCCGCTTAACAAAAACGCAATAGGTGATTCAACAATTAAGTTAATATTTATTTTATTGCTTATGTTTTTAACTATGTAACTTAAAGCAGCATCGGAAATAATTTTAGGAATCACAAGCTTATTATTCCCTTCACTAAATTTGTTAAATACTGTTTTAGCGTCCTCTTCGTCAAATAATGAAGAAAATTTAAAACTTGTTAAACCTTCATTATTATTAATTGTAACATTTTCATAAATATTACTTTTATCAAATTTTGGGAAGGTAAAAATATACTCAATTGAGTACATTTCTTCGGCTAAAAAATTGATATCGGTACTACGCGAAGCACCGGTAGCAAAAATAATATAATCTGCAATAGAAAGAGGGGCTATACGGTTTAACGAACCATCAATTAACAGAATATCAATTCCGTATTTATCAAGCATTTTAAAAAAGGATTGCAGTGAACTTTTTTTGTTAGGACCTGCGACAACAATCATTCCCGATGAAAGTGTATGAACAATATTAATATTACCTAAAGGGGTGTTAAAATCAGTTTTTTCTAACGTTTTATAAAACAACTCGGTACTAACTAAACACTTTTCACTTGTAGATACAATCGAATCTCTATCAAATAACAACCTTGGTTTAGGTAAGTTAGTAATATTATCAAACTCTTCGCCGTCATATCCAATACCGGTTACTGCAATCCTTATTTTTTGTTTATTCAGTTCACTTATAATGTAAGATAGGGCGGTAGTTTTACCCGTATTTTTCCACGTACCAACTATTCCTACCGTAATCATTATTAAACAAGCCTAACGGAATTATTACCAAACTTACCGGGGTAAGCGCCGTCTTCTTCATTACCAAGTAAACCTGCGTTAATAGCTTCGGCTAAATCGGCTTTGCTATTAACTTCAACAAGTACATCTTTAATTTTGTTTACTAAATCTTCCGTATAAAAATCACACTGTTCTGTGGTCACAAATTTACTGTTACCAACAAATTTAAAAGCATCGGTAACGGCACGTATGCTATCAATTCGTGAAGTAACACAAATAGGACCTCTTGAATAAGCTTCGTCTGTAGAAGCAATTGTAATGGCATCAACTCCTAAAGTTGCAGCTAAGGCAGCATGATACGAAGTAGCGTTTGCACTTTGCACTCTTTCTTCCGATTGAGTCATAAAAGCTATCGGCTCGCCGGGCCAAATAGGAGCATCAACAATTGCGCGCAGCGCATTTATTTTTGCCGCATTAAAATCAACATAATTTTTACTCATCTGTCCGTTAATAACAATATGCGGACCCAAACAGAAAAGCGGTTTTAATATAGGTTTGGCACCTAATTTATGCCCAACCATAACATTAATAAGTTGACCGGCAAGCGACTTAAAGGCAGGAACACCGCTTAATTCGTCATTACCGGGAATATCGAAAGGCATGTTAAATCTGG
>CALGLM010000338.1 GCA_937930275.1 uncultured Ignavibacteria bacterium | reverse complement strand
GAAGTAGTTGCCCAAAAATATATCAATTTTTATAAAACCTTGTTAAAATAAAAAATCCTTTAATTATTCCCCCCCCCCTGTTGTTATAAATTTATTTTTGCTTTATAATAATTTATTACTAATTTAAAGTGAATAGTTTATAAATCAATTGGAGTGCTTATGAAGAAGGTATTGTTTACTATTTTATGTGTTTATTGTTTTGTGTTTACGGTATTTGCTCAAGATTCTACTATGACGGTTGTGGGTCCCGGAGTAAAATATCATTCGGTAAAAAAAGGAGATCCTTATAATATTAAAATTTTAGAAATTGATATTTCAAATCCAAATATTAAAATTGAAACCGTTTTGGCAAGAGATGTATTGGGTACCGGTTTTGAAAGAACTTCATCTATGGCAATAAGGAGTAATAGCAACGGACATTATGTGTTAGGTGCAATAAATGCTGATTTTTTCGGAATCAGTACTCCTACAGATCCATATTCTTTTCTTGGCAGCTCAATGGTGCAAAATTACGAGTTTAACCAAGGGAAATATTCTGCACGCACTTCTTTTGGATTAACCGAAAATAAAACACCTCTTTTTAATATTTTAACATTTACGGGTAAAGTTAAAGCAAAAAATAATAAAACAATTGATATAACAAACGTAAATCAAGTTAGAGTAACCAATAGTATGGTTTTGTACAATAAATATATCGGGGCAAATACTTTAACCAACCAATGGGGTGTTGAAGTTAAAATTGAACCGATAGAACCGATGGCGGTAAACAAACCTGTTAAGTTTATTGTTTTGGCTAAAGAAGACGGTATCGGAAGTATGAGCATAGGTGATTATTATGTATTAAGCGGACACGATTCGTGTGCAAGGTTTTTACGCAACCAACTTAGTATTGGCGATACGGTTGAATTAACAATGGGGACTAACGTAGATTTGGGGAATATATTTGCTTTAACCGGAGGAGGTCCGCGTTTATTAACAAACGGAGTAATACCAAATAGTTTTGTTGGTTCCGAAGGTTTTGATGCTTCTTTTACCGATAGTAAACATCCTCGTTCTGCAGTGGGAATAAATAAAGATAGTACAAAAGTATTTTTTGTGGCTGTTGACGGTAGGCAGCCGAGCTTAAGTGTGGGAATGACTTTATCGGAATTGGCGGCTTATATGAAATCGATAGGTTGTTATCAAGCATTAAATTTAGACGGAGGCGGTTCGACTGCTTTGGTTGTTCGTAATCAAGTTGTTAACAGCCCTTCGGACGGCAGCGAGCGCTCGGTTGGGAATGCATTATTGGCGGTTTTGGAAGCCCCTGTAATTAACTTAATCGAATCGTTTAGTCTTTCTCCACGTCAGGTACTAATTGATTCCACTCAAACAAAAAAAATTACTATAACCGGAATAGACCATTGGGGATACCCTATTGAAGTGCCGGCAAGTATTGTAAATTGGCAAGTTATAGGAATAAACGGGTATGTTAATATTGAAGGTTTTTTTGTGCCTCAAGGTACGGGAAGCGGTAAAATTATAGGTACAATCAATTCACAAAGCGATACAATTAATGTTACGGTATTATCACAGCAAATACCGACTTGGTCATATTGTGCAACTTTGGGTAATTTACCGACTTGGTTTTCTACTACAGGAAGTACGGAAAGGGGGTTTGCATACGGATATGTAAACGGAAATAATAGACTTTATTTAGTTTCTCGTCCAAATATTTATATTATTGATGCTGCAACAGGTGATGTTTTAGGAAACTTAAGTACAACAGGAACAAGCGGAGGAACTTATACTATTAACGATATCGAAGTTTCTGATGACGGAATAATTATAGGAGCAAATTTAACTACTACAGCCAATACAAGCGCATTTAAGGTCTATAAATGGAATAATGAACTTTCGGATGCCGAAACTATAATTACATATAATACAGATGCGGTTAGATTGGGGGATAAAATTACGGTAGTGGGTTCGTTTGCAAACAATAGTGCAGTAGTTTATGCAGTTGCCGGAAGCAGTAATAAAGTTTACAGATGGACTATGGATAACGGTTTGTTCAATCAAACACCTACGGTTATAACTTTACAAAACGTTACTAATTTAGGAACTTCTCCTGCTGTATATCCGCGTGGATTAGGTAATGCTAATATTTTTGTAAACGGAAATAGTACAAGACCTACCGAATATACACCTGCCGGCGTACAAGTTGCAACAGTACCTACAACAGTTGTTGATAGTAGAAGTAATGCCATGCGATATATTGAAAGCGGTGATCAAAAGTATTTAATTGTTTATCAATATGGTTTAGGAAATGAAAATGCTAAAGTTTTAGATATTACCGGCGGATTAAATAGTGCAATAGTTGTTGAAACTTCGCCGACTTTAGGAAGCAACAGTAATACAATAGGAACTTCGGG
>CALGLM010000337.1 GCA_937930275.1 uncultured Ignavibacteria bacterium | reverse complement strand
ATATGATGATACAATATCTTCGTTATTATAGACAATTGGAAATTCAATCTAAAATTCTTGAAGTGATTTTACCTATGTATGAACAAGCTAAAGTTGAAGAACAAAAAAGCATTCCTTCATTATTGTTTATAGATAAAGCCGTTCCTCCGCAAATAAAGTATGAGCCAAAACGTGTGTTTATTGTAGCTGCTATAAGTATGGTGACTTTGTTTATGCTTATTGTATTTGCTTTTAGGGCAGAATATGTTTGCAATATGAATGTTCCTAATAATAAATTAGTAGAAAGCGAAAAGAAATTTTATTTTAAATTAAAAAAAATCTTTGGCATTAAAAGTTAATGATTACTTTCGTTACAATTATTGTTTTAATTTTAGTTGTTATCCTTAATCATTTCTTGTTTAAAAAACTGATTAACCATTTAACATTATATGCTTTTAGCTGGGCATTTTATATTATCCTTTACGATTTAAGATTAATGAATTACCCGGATATAAGACCTGTTACATGGTTTGTTATTTTAATAACTTTCTTTTTATTTATTTTAGGTATTCTTACCGTTTTTTTTGCCAGAAAAGTATTTAATAAAAACAATGATGTTTTTGCTGAAAAAAAAGAGACTGAATTAGCTATTCTTAATGATGGCGGACAAATGCTTAAATACGCAATTTATTTTTTTGGCTTTGTAGGTCTATATGCCGCTTTTCATCATTGGATGGAGTTGATTGCTAAGTTTGGAAGTATTACCAAAGTATTGCTTAATGCAAACATTATATATAGTATGCGTGTTTCGGGTGAGTTCGGTGGTTCACTACCATACTTATATACAGTAGCATATGTAGGAGTATTTCTTTCTGCTATTTATACTGCTCATAAAGAAAAGTTAACATTTGCCACTCTGATTCCAATGGTTGCTGTAATATTAAAAGATATTGCTAGTGTTGGTAGAGCGGGAATTTTATTTGCATTTCTTTTGTTTTTTCTTACTTTTTTTTTAAGACGTTATTCAATTTTAACTTTGAAAAGAAAGAATAGAATAAATAGGCGCGGTATACTATTTAGTACTTTTATGTTTATCCTTTTATCTGTTCTTGCAGTTACACTCATTAGAGCTTTTAGAGGTCAGATTGAGAATTATAATGCTGCTTCACGAACATTAGGCAAATATAAAACAAATCTATTTATTTCTCCTTCAATGTATCTATATTTTAGTTCAAATCCTGTTGTTCTAAATAGATATTTGATAACTGCTGATGAAAATAAAATGATCGGAGAGAATTCACTCCTGCCATTTTATAATTTGATTTCCAAAACAGGAGCTGTGCCACACCCTGATTTTTATCAAAAGGGGTTTTATATCCCAATATGGACAAATCAAGCCACATATTTACGAGAAATACATGAAGATTATGGATATTTCGGGCTTTTTGCAATACCTTATTTATTAGGGCTAATGTGCACTTTTTATTGGTTTCGTTATTTTGAAACTTATAAAATCAAACATCTTGTAATTCTGGCTTTTAGTAACGTTGTTGTTTCGATGGGAATTATGGTTATTATTACACGTATGGCGGCTTTTTGGATTGCTGTTATTATCCTTTTAATTACTATTCCGATTATTGATAAATTAAGTTTTTTTAATTCAGTACGGAAGAAAAATAAAACAAAAATATTATTATCAAGCAAATGAGTAATAATTCATCTTCCGGAAATTTGATAAAAAATTTACTATCAATTACATCAGGGCAATTTTTAAATTTGTTTTTGTCTTTTTTATCAATTACTTTAGCTGCTCGTTATTTGGGCGTCGAAAATTTTGGTAAATTCGGATATTTATTAGCAGTAGTAAGTGTTGTTTCAAAAATAATTGATTTTGGTTTTACTCCAATTGTTTTTAGAGAATTATCTATTAACAAAAAATATGTACTCCTAAATAGTGCGATTATATTTAGACTATTGGCTTTTTTTATTGTTGCAATATTCTTAAATATTATTTTATTTTTTCTTAATACCTCTGTAACCGAGCAAATTCTTTTAAACTTGCTTTTGACAAATTCTTTAATATCTGCAAGATTTATTTGTGTTAGGGAATTACTTGATGTACCGTTTAAAGTTGAGCTAAAAATGCATTATCCAATGCTATTTACTAATATTGATAATATAGCTTTGTTTTTTACAGTACTTTTATTGCCTTTTTATGAAGATAAGTTGACACTATTTATTGTGGGATATGTTTTATCAAACCTACCCGGATTATTTTTAACGTTGTACTTTTTATACAAAAAGTTTGGTTATCATGTTAAAACAAATTTATCGTCCATAAAATACTTGTTAAAAGAATCTTTACCATTATACGGCTTTATTGTTCTGGATACTTTATATCAGCAATTAGATGTTATTTTATTAAAAAACTTATCAACTTATCATGATGCGGGTATTTATTCGGTTGCCTTAAGGTTATCAACTCCGTTGCTTATACTTCCTACTGCAATAATTCATACTATCTTCCCAACTCTTTCAAAAAATTTTACTAATAGCAAAACTGATAATTCGTTTATAATAAATCTAATATTTAAAATTCTTTTTATTTTAAGTTTTTCAATTTCAATTGTGTTTTTCTTTTATTCAAAAAACATAATTTTGTTAATTTTTGGGGAAAAATATATTTTTTCTACAACTCCTACAACTTTTTTACTCTTTTCTCAAATATTTATTTTTTTCAATTATTTTGTTATTAATATTTTTGTAGCAATTAATAAACAGTCAATAGATTTCTTTTATTCGGTATTAATTCTTGTTATTAATACAATTTTAAATATTCTGTTAATTCCTTCATTTTCTTATATAGGTTGCAGTTGGGCTAAATTGATTTCTGCTTTTATAGGATTTCTATTTTTATTTATAATAATGAAAAGGATATTTAAAAAAACTTATCTTTTGGATATATACTTTTTAGCATGGGTTTGTTTATCGTTAGTATTTGGCTATCTTTTATCATATTTTAATTTATTTGTTTTCTTGCCGATTTTTATTGTTTATATTCTTACTTCAGTATTTTTTGTCGGTCTAATTAAATCGGATGAAGCTGAATTTCTAATAAAATTATTACATTTGGAGAGTTTAAAATTAAAAATTTTTAATATTTGGAGCAGGAATGGAAAGTGATATTCTTTGTTATGTGTGCGGAAATAAATCAAATTTAATTTACCAAGATTATCCCGGATACGTTGAAGGGACAAAAT
>CALGLM010000336.1 GCA_937930275.1 uncultured Ignavibacteria bacterium | reverse complement strand
TCTTCACTCGAGTAACTTTGTTGATCAAGACGTGCATATCTAATTTCTTGTGTTTCTTCTTTAGTTGCTACAAATTTAACTCTACCGCTATTAACCAACTCACGTTCAATATCTTTAATAAAAATTCCTGTTTCTACATGCTCCGAACTTAAGTTTCTAACTGTTCCTACAATAACTGCTGGTTTTCTTCCGTTTTGTGTCTGGAAATCTTCATCCCAAGGTCTTTCTAATAATCCTTTTATCATTTGTTCGGCAGTAAGACGGCTATCTGTATCATTCCATCTACCGCTTAAATCAACTACTTCATCTGTTCCTATTCGGGTAACTGTTTTTGAAGGTCCACACCCCTGAAGAACTGCTAAAAAAGTAACCGCAAATACCATTAATACTATTTTTTTTAACATAATATACCTCCCGGTTTTTTTTAATAAAAACGACTAATAATTTAAATTATTTTTTTTTTATTTCAAAGTTTTTAATGATTTAATGTGATTCCAACCAATTTTTACCTATACCTATTGAAGCTTCAATCGGTACATTAAGTGCAATTGCATTTTCCATTTTTTCTTTAACAATTAATTTAACTATCTCAATTTCATCTTCAAACGTATCAAAAATTAATTCATCATGAACTTGTAAAATCATTTTACTTTTTAAACTTCTTTTATTAAACTCTTCAAAAATATTTATCATAGCTAATTTTATCATATCTGCAGCTGTGCCTTGAATAGGCATATTAATGGCAACTCGTTCTTCAAACTGCCTTAATGTTTTATTTTGACTATTAATGTTTTTCAAATATCTTCTTCGCCCCAAAATTGTTTCCGAAAAACCATTTTTTTGAGCAAATGCGATCATATCTTCCATAAATTGCTTTACATTAGGGAAAGTAAGAAAATAATTATCAATAATTTCTTTTGCCTGAGTTTGAGAAATCTGTAATCTATTTTTTAACCCGAATGCTCCGATACCGTAAAGAATTCCAAAATTTACTTCTTTTGCTTTTCTTCTCATGTCTTTATTAATCTCAGATGCCGAAACGCCAAATATTAATTCGGCAGTTCTTGTATGAATATCAATTCCTGTTGTAAAAGCAGTCATTAAATTAGGATCTTGGCAAATACTTGCCATAATTCTTAGTTCGATTTGGTTATAGTCTGCACAAATTAAAACATTCCCAGGCTTAGGAATAAATGCTTTGCGAATTTCTTTCCCCAAATCTCCGCGAACCGGAATATTCTGTAAGTTTGGATTAAGACTTGATAATCTGCCTGTTGAAGCTACTGTTTGATTAAAAGTAGTATGAACTCTTTTTGTACTTCTATTAATTAGTTTAGGTAAAGCATCCACATATGTAGATTTTAACTTAGCAATTTCTCTATAGTCTGAAAGTAAATCAATTATAGGATGTTCACCTCTAAGTTGTTCTAATGATTGTGCATCAGTTGAATAGCCGGTTTTCGTTTTTCTTACCGGATTTAAATTCAATTTATTAAACAAAATTTGTTGTAATTGTTGAGTGGAATTAATATTAAATTCTTCTCCGGCAAATTCATATATTTTTTTAATCAACTCCTTTAAATCTTGCTCCATTAAGCAGCTTAATTCATTTAAAGCCGATGTATCTATATTTACACCTGTTTTTTCCATATCAAGTAAAACATCGATTAACGGAAATTCAATATTTCTTGCAATAAACTCTGGTTTTGTATTAGCAATTTGATTTTCAAGAACTTTATAAAGTCTAAACGTAACATCTGCATCTTCGCACGAATAATCCGAAAGAAGTTTTGGATCGACTTCAAAAATTTTTTCGGCTGATTTTTTATTTCCCAATAAAGCAGTTAAAGGAATAGGGGAGTAGTTTAAATAAGTTCTACTTAAATCATCCATGTTGTGTTTTTGATCAGGATCTAATACATAAGCAGCTAACATAGTATCAAACTCAAGCCCTTTGACAAAAATTGAATATTTTTCTAAAACAGCAATATCAAATTTTGCATTTTGACATACTTTTTTAATTTTATCATTTTCGAAAATTGATTTAAATAAACCTATAAATTCGGAAATTTCTAAACCTTCGTAATCTGCATTATCCGAAAACAAATCCTTCTGCTGAAAAGGGGGTTTTACTGAAATATAGAATGCTACGTTCGGTTCATAACAGAATGAAACTCCGGCTAAATTAAGTTCAAATCTATCTAACGAATCTGTTTCTGTGTCAAAAACAAATAAATCAATTAGTTGTAACTTTTGGGCTAAATTTTGGGCTTCTTCAAAACTTGTTATAAGTTTATATGTAACTTTATTTTTATCAAATTCTCCAAAACTTGTAAAAGCGCTACCGTCTTCACTCTCTATTCCGGTATTTTCATTAGTATAACTATGAACTTCAATATTTTCATTTTTATAAATCTTTTCTACTTTTTTGAATAGAGATTTTAACTCTAATTCTTCAAATAATCTGTTTAATTCGGCATAATTAGGGTTTGAAAATTTCAATTCTTCAATATTGTAGGTTATCGGAACTTCTAAATTAATTCTCGATAAAGTTTTAGATAGATACGCATTATCTTTACCTTCAATTAATTTTTGAACAATTCCTTTTTTTGAAATATTTTGTATATTAGCGTAAATATTTTCAATAGTACCATAATTTTGAATTAATTCTTTTGCTGCAACCGGTCCAATTCCTTTTACTCCGGGTATAAAATCAGATTGATCTCCTACCAATGCCAAATAATCAATCATATAAATCGGCTTAAATCCATATTCTTCAACAACTTTATCCTCATCGTATAAAGAAAGATCTTCTGTACTTTTACCCGGTTTGACAATAAAAATATTATCCTCAACAATCTGCATATAATCCTTATCCGGTGTTATGGCATATGAAAGTAAACCATCTTTTGCGGTTTTTTTGAGAATTGTACCTATAATATCATCTGCTTCATATCCGGGGAGTCTAAAAATCGGAATATTAAAAGCCCTAATAAATTGTTGAACCCTTTCGATTTGCGGAATTAAATCTTCAGGTATAACATCTCTATTAGATTTATAAGCAGGAAATATTTCGTGTCTAAAAGTAGGTTCTTTAGAATCAAGAGCAACACCCAAATAATCTGGTTTTGTATCTTCAATAATCTTTAATAATTGAGTTAAAAAACCATAAACAGCTGAAGTTGGTTCACCTTTAGAAGTTGAAAGCGGATTACGCATAAATGCAAAAAATGCTTTAAAGATTAAAGCCATTCCGTCAACAAGTACTAATTTTTCCATTTTAATGTTTTACCGTATTTGTTATATTGGATTTCTAAAAATTAAATTAATCTACAATATACATAAAAGAGAAATTATATGGCAAAAAAAATATTATTTTTGGTGCTTTTATTCCTGAATTGCATTGCAGCTCAAAATGAGAAGACTTTTTACGTAGCCTCATGGAATGTTGAAAATTTATTTGATACTTTAGAC
>CALGLM010000335.1 GCA_937930275.1 uncultured Ignavibacteria bacterium | reverse complement strand
TTAGGTGTTTCTTTCATAATTTCAATTAACATGTTTCCGTCATTTTTTACCATAAGATCTAACTTATTATCAATTCCGATTATTTCAACTCCTTTTTCTGCATCGTTGTGTACGTAGGAATCAATTGCAAAATCAAGCATCTGTTTTGTAAGTTTTCCTATTTCGTTTATGTGAAGTCTATTAAAATATTCGGGCGTATTAATTAAGTCTTTTGATATTCGGGCTATATTTACCGCTAAATCACTAACTCGTTCAAGGTTAGTATTTATTTTTAATGCAGACATAATATTTCTTAAATCAACCGCAACAGGATTATTAAGTGCAAATATTTTTTGACAGACTTTTTCAATTTTATCATCATATCTATCCACATTTAAATCGTTATTGATAACAATATCCGCTAAATGTTTATTTTCAGATTCAAAACTTTTTAACGCCAAGTCTAATTGCTCTTCAACAATACTGCACATTTTTATAAGTTTAACCCTTAATTTTTGTAATTGTATATCAATGGGACGTTCCATTTAATTCTCCTATCCAAATCTTCCTGTAATATAATCTTCCGTCTGTTTATTTGCAGGATTCGTAAATATTTTTGATGTTTTATCATATTCTATTAGCTGCCCCATGTATAAAAAGGCAATATAATCACTAATTCTGGCAGCTTGCTGCATATTATGAGTAACAACAACCACTGTATATTTTTTCTTTAATTCGTAAATCAATTCTTCAATTTTGTTTGTCGAAATCGGATCTAATGCAGCAGCCGGTTCATCCAATAATAAAATATCGGGGTTTGCGGTTAATAGACGCGCAATACACAACCTTTGTTGCTGTCCCGCAGATAAATTATACGGACTTTCTTTAAGTCTATCTTTTATTTCATCCCAAATTCCCGCTAAAGTTGCAGCTTCTTCAATAATTTCGGCAATAGTTATTTTATCTTTTATACCGTTTATTGAAGGGGCAAATATTAAGTTTTCATAAATACTTTTCGGGAATAAATTTGCCTGTTGAAATACCATTCCGACAAGCTTTCTTAAATTTATTACATCAATATCCTTTTGGTAAATATTTGTCCCGTCTATTAATATTTCTCCTTTTAATTTAAACCCTTTTACCAGCTCGTTCATCCTATTCAAAGATTTTAATAGACTCGTTTTTCCGCATCCGGAAGGTCCGATTATAGATGTTACTCTATTATCATATATATTCAAAGTTATATTATTTAATGCCTGTAAATAGCCAAAATAAACACTTACATTCTTTATTATAATTTTTATTTCTTTCATTTTTTAATTTCTATTTATATTTTGTAACGTTTTACGAAATTTATATCGATAATAAATTGCAGCCGAATTAAACATCATCACCAGTGTTATTAAAACAGCAACATTTCCGTATAAATACGGTAGCGAACTTTTAAGTTCAACAGATTGTGTAGATAATATAAACACGTTGTATGATAAAAACATAAATTGCTCGGCGGGATTAATTAAGGGAACCGAGAACAACCCTAAATTCAAATAAGTTAAAGGTAAATCCGGAATAAAAAAAGCACAACCTAAAAATAACACAGGAGCAACTTCTCCCATACCCCTACTAACCGACAATATTACACCTGTTAATATACCTGGGGCAGCCTGAGGTAATACAACTTTAGTTATTACCTGCCATTTACTTGAACCCAATGCATATGCAGCTTCTCTTTGGTTTTTGGGTATCCGTTCCAATGCTTCCATAGATGTTACTATTATAGTAGGTAAAACCAATATCGCCAATGTTGCCCCAGCCCAAAGCATAGACGGTTTACCGAATAATAATCCTGTTTTTAGTACTTCATCCAAATTTTTTCCTAATATCAAAACAAAAAAACCGAGCCCAAACAATCCGAATACTATTGAAGGTACTCCGGCTAAATTATTAATTGATACTCTGATAAGTCGTTTTAAAAAATTATTTTCGGCATACTCAACAATATAAACCGCAGATAGCACCCCAATGGGAACCGAAAAAAACATCATTATTAAGCAAACCGATATAGTACCGAATAAAGCAACTCCTATTCCGTTATTTACGGGAGACGATAACAAGAAAGTTCTGCTAATTATTCCGCTACCGTTATAATATAAAAATACAATAACGGAAATAAACAGCAGAAAAATGAAGTATGTAGTTAATCTAATTATAAACAATCCCCAAAAGCTTTTATCACCAAAATTTTTAGATTTATCTTTTAATAAATATCGTGATACTGATATATTATTCATTACTATCTCCCCTATTTTTTAATTTACGAATAATAATATCAGATATTAGATTTAGTAAAAACGTTACAACAAAAAGGACTAACCCAATAAAAAAGAGCGCATAATAATGTGCCGAGTACTGCGATACTTCCCCCATTTCGGCAGCAATTGTAGCTGTTAAAGTTCTTACACTTCTAAAAATATTTAAGGTTAATTCTCCGGCATTTCCGGTTGCCATTATAACAATCATCGTTTCGCCAATTGCTCTTCCAAAACCTAAAATTAATCCGGCTGTAGCTCCTTTAATTGCAACAGGCAATAACACTTTATATACCGTTTCCCATTTACTTGCTCCCAACGAATATGCAGCCAACCTTATATTATTCGGTACCGAATTTAAGGCGTCTTCTGTTAACGTAGCAATAGTGGGTATAATTATTATACTTAGCCCTATACTTGCCAAAAAAGCATTTAACTTATTTGACGGATTTAATAAGTTGCCAAAAAAAGTACTACCTAAAATAACCAACAAAAAACCTAAAACTACAGTAGGTATCCCGTTAAAAAAATCTAAAAATGGTTTTAATATTTCTTTAAGTTTATGGTTGGCAATTTCGGATATATAAATGCCTACACAAATTCCAAAAAAAGCAGAAATTAATGTAGCCGGTAAGGCAGTTAATAAGCTTCCGACCAACAAAGGAATTACCGAGTATTTTGGAATCGT
>CALGLM010000334.1 GCA_937930275.1 uncultured Ignavibacteria bacterium | reverse complement strand
ATTTTCCTTGCAATCAAATTATTTTCATATATAGTAATTTGAGGAGGCATTTCAACAGTCAAAACCAACTCGCTTTGGTCGGTTTCAGGCATAAAATTGGCACCTATAAATCCGGCTCCCACTAATAAAAAAGCGCCAATAAACAATACTCCCACTACCGTATAAACTTTTTTCCTGTTATTAATTGACCATTCCAAAAACTCGGAGTATATGTTTTTTACTCTTTCAAAAACTACTTCAAATTTTACGGAAAATTTATGACTAAGCGAGTTATTATTTTCTTCACTTAATTTTGCAAATTTCGATAACAATAGCGGAGTTAAAGAAAAAGATACAAGCAAACTTGCCAATGTAGAGACAATTAACGGTAGAGAAAACTCTTTTAATATATTACCGATTATTCCCCCAGTAAGCGAAAGAGGCAAAAACACGGAAACAATAACAAGCGTAATTGATGTTGCCGTGTAAAAAATTTGTTTACTTCCTTCAATTGCTGCTTGTAATTTACTTTTCCCCATTTCCAGATGTCTAAAAATATTTTCTACAACCACAATGGAATCATCCACCAAAATACCTACGGCTAAAGATAATGCCATTAAAGACATTACGTTTAGCGAATAATCGAATAAATACAAAAACGTAAAAGCGGGCATCATAGAAAGCGGTACGGCAACCATTACTATCATTGCCGAACGAGGGCTATGTAGAAATATAAAACATATTAAGGATACAATTATTATTGCAAGTACCAAATCTTCTACAACCGCATTTACCGAGTCCATTGTATAAACCGAAGTATCCGTAGCAATATCAAATTCCAATCCGCTTGATTTATATTCCTCCTCAATCTTTTTTAATTCCTCTTTTACCAAATTGCATACTTTAACTGCATTTGCATCGGATTGTTTTGTGATTTGAATTCCTATTGTAGAAGTTCCGTTTAGTCGGCTTTCGGTAGTCACTTCTTTTGTACCGTCCGTAACTTCTGCAATATCTTTTATATATATTTTGCTTCCGTCATTATTAATAGCTATTAATGTATTTTTAAGCTGCTCAAGCGATATATATTT
Organism: uncultured Ignavibacteria bacterium; assembly: GCA_937930275.1. GTDB lineage: Bacteria > Bacteroidota > Ignavibacteria > Ignavibacteriales > Melioribacteraceae > JAEXOD01. Next base: position 20,181 of record CALGLM010000334.1, on the reverse strand, counting down.
AGCCGATAACCTTACTGTATATCTTGTGTTATCGTCTTCTACTCTTCCTGTAGGAAAATCCATATTTGCTTTTTGAATTGCTCCCTGAACCTGCAAGATTGACAAATTATAAGATTTTAATTTATCTTGGTCAATTGCAACATTAATTTCTCTTTTTGTTCCGCCTATTAGTTTTATTGCTCCAACTCCTTGTAATTTTGATAGATGAGGTTGTATTTTATCTTCCATTAACTTGTAAAACTCTGTTGGTTTTAACTTGGAAAATGAGGCAATATTCATTACCGGCATTTCATCCATGGATATTTTACTAAGAGTCGGAATTTTAACATCTTCCGGTAAATCTGCCATTATTGCGTTAACTTTTCTTTGAGCATCTTGCAACGATATATTAACATCAGCCGTACTTTTTAACTCAATTGTAGTATATTGATACCCTTCTGCCGATACAGATTTAATTCTATCAATATTTTCTAAGCTGGAAACGGCATCTTCAATTTTTTTTGTTACCGAACTTTCAACTTCAACGGCCGAAGCTCCCGGATAAATTGTTGTTATAGTAATAATGTTATTTTCAAATTTAGGCACCAAATTTATATTTAACTGCATATAGGTTATTACGCCGGCTAATGCAATTAATGCAAACATTACAAAAACAATTAAGGGTCTTTTTATTGATAATTCAATCATTTTTATTCCTCAATTATTTGTTTAATATTTTTACTGGTGTATTATCAGATAAATTTATTTGTCCCGTTGTTACAACAAGTTCATCTTCGTTCAATCCGCTTTTTACTTCTAAGTAATCACCTAAATCTCGTCCGATTATAATAGGTTTAAGCACTGCTTTTCCGTTTATAATTGAATATACTTTAGCATTTTTTATACTTCCGACTAAAGCTATACGAGGAATAATTTTTGATTGTATAGAAGAAGGAAAATCAAAAGTAACATCTACAAAAGTTCCTGCTTTTAATTGATTTACTTTTGAGTTATTAATTATTATTTCTACCGGATAATTATGTGCATTATCTCCTTGTTGGCTTACGAAACTAACTTTCCCCGTAGTTGACCAGCCTTCATAAATTGAAGTTGTTACTTTAACATTTTGCCCCTGTTTAATTTTGTAAATGTCGCTTTCTGAAATATTTATTAACACCTTTAATTTACTTATATCTACAATTGATACAATCGGAGTGCCCGGCGTAACATATGCACCGTTATCAATATACTTTGAGACTATATATCCGTTTTGTGTTGAATTTATTTTTGTAAAACTAAATTGTTTTTCGGCTTGTTCATAACTTAATTTAGCTCTTTCATAATCTATTTTTGAATCTCTAAGTTTTGTTTCCGTTGTTGCATTCCCATCAAATAAGTTTTTTGTTTTTTGGTATTCATCCAAAAATCTTTTCATGTTAAGTTCGGCTTGCTTCAAGTTTAAATCTGCCAATTTATCATCGATGTTAACTAAAATTTTTCCCTTGTTTATGTATTCTCCAAGATTAAAATTGACATTTGTAATTTGACCTGAAGTTTCCGATTTTATTATTACTTCTTGATTTGCAACCGTAACACCGGTTGATTTTAGTTCCGTATCCATTTCTTTTAATAATACTTTTGCTATAGAAACCGAAGTTGCGTTATCTTTTTTTAATACTTTGTTTTTTTCAATTACTGTTTTATTTGCCACTAATTTTGTTGTTATTAATGCAATGGCTACTAATACAATTGTTATTACTACAATCTTTTTTTTCATTTTATAATTTCTCTAATTTATTTCACATTTTCGTTTAAATAATTTGATATAGTTCCTTTAGCTTTTTCAATATCTAATTTTGCAATATATAATTCAAGCAAGGAATTTGTAAAATTTGTCTGTGCTTCTCTTAATTTAGTTTCGGAATCCACTAAAAACAATGCATTAGTAACTCCTTCTTTATATTCAAGAATAGTATCATCTAAAACTTTTTTAGCCAATTCCATATTTTGATAATTTATTTTAGCATTTTCAAGCGCCGTTTTTAACTTATCGGCAGCGTTATCTACCTGCATATTAATACCGTTTTCTGCATTAGCTATATCTTGCTTAACCTTTTCAATTTCTAACATAGCTTGTTCGTCTTTAGCTAAAGTTTGTCCTCCCGTAAATAAAGGAAAGCGCATCCGTAAACCGACAGAATAAAAGCTATACCATTTTTTGTCAGCATCAAACAAATCAAATTTATTACGCAACCCTTGATACGAAAAACTACCGTATGCGGTTATTGAAGGAACATACTGCGCCCAAACATTTTCTCTATTAAGCTTTTGTAATTCAAGAACGGTCCCCAAAATCTTATAATCGGCTCTGTTTTGGATATTAAAGTTTTCTTTAACTTCAAATTCATTAAATAACTTGGGTTCATCCTGATCCGACAGCAATTCATTGTCCTGTAGTTCTATTTCGCTTTTTACATCCATTCCCATTAAATATTTTAAGTTGTTTAATGATAAGGATAATGCCTCTTCTATCTTTTTTATTTGATATTTGATATTATTGTAATTTACATTCAACCTATCTACATCTACAATTTTTGCTTTACCGTTATCATACATCAGTTTAGTATCCGATAAAGATTTTTCAATTAAAAGTTTGTTTTTATTTAGTAATTCTTTTTGTTTATAAACAGAAATTGTTTTATAATATGCAACGGCAACACTATATATTGTTTCTTCAACAGTATTTGTAACATTTTGGCTATAATATTGGTTTGAGTATTTTGCAGCGTCAAGCCCAATCCAAAACGAGCCGTTAAATATCATCTGAGTTGCTTCAAGATTAAACGTATAGTTGTATTGCACCCCCATTTTCGATTCCATAAATGTACCTTTCGCTCCGCCAAAATATTCCATAGGAAAAAGAGTAGTAGGCAGTTCAATGTTATCTACAATATTACCCGTTAAAGTAACTTGCGGAAGTCCCGAACCTATAACCTCTTTTATTTTGCTTGAAGATTGATTCTCTTCTAAAATTGCTTTTTTTATTTCCCTGTTATTTTGTTTTGCATAATTAATACATTCGGCTAAAGATAATTTTGTATTATTTTCTTCGGCAGTTAAACTACCGTAAATAATAGCTAATACTACAAAAGCAAATGTCGTAATTTTTTTTACCGCCTTGTATTTCAATTTTACTCCTAAGTTAATTTGTTTTATTATATTTGCAACATTAGTGCCATATATTATTTTATTAAATTTCGTTATATTTTTAATAATTATTGCTTATATTTAAGCATTTTCTTTATTTTACTTCTTTTATTTAAGCACTTTTATATCTTGAGGTATGTTATGGGATCACAAAACGAACAACTTATTAATGATCTATTAAGCATTATTCAAAATACCGAAAACAATAATCTATTGTTTAATTCTATGCTTTCGAGAATTAACGATGCCTTTGATTTTAAAATTTTAGGGTTAGCAATTATTGATCACCTTAGCAGTAGATTGGGTGTTGGAGTAGGTATAGTAAGCGACAATAAATCATTTTCAATCGATAATTTTTGGTACGATTCTATAAGCTTATCTATGTTACCGCTACATTTTATTTCCCCAAAAAACGAAATTATAAAATATAATTCGTCAATACTTGCATCTCTAAAAAAGATAAAAGAAAATCAACAAAACTTATCCGAAATTATTAAAAAGTCGGATATTTCGGAAGTTTATGTTATACCTTTAATTTGTAAAAAAGAATTAGTGGGTAATTTTATTTTTTCTCCGCGAAGCAATATTTTTAATAATACGGATGAAGTAAATTTAAAAATAGTTGCGCGGGTACTTGCTTCCACTATTCTTTTAGGAAGGCAAAAAAAAGAGCTGGATTACCGTAAAAAGCAAAGAACTATACAAGATAAGCTATTCAATTTACTTTCAAGAATTTTAGCAAAAGAAGAATTGCTGAATCTAATGGCAACCGAAATAAACACGTGGATTCCGACAGATTTTATAGGAGTTTTTGCGGGTTCAAACGACTATGATAAACGTATTGTTATCGGTCAATTGAAGACGAGTGGAAATAATTATAAAACCATTCAAAACACAAACGAACTTAGCAACGCATTTAGTAATATGTGGAAATATTTTAAGAATTACGAGGAATATTTTATTGAGTTTAGAGAAGAAAAATTAGAGCAAGTTTGTAAAAAAAGTACTTTCTTGGCAAAATTGAAATCCAATTACTCAATTAATTCCCTTATAATAATTCGATTTATATTATCCGGAAAAGGAAATTTATATTTAGTGTTAGGCAGAACAAAACCGATAATATCAAAACAAATAAATAATTTTTTATTTGATTCGGATATTGATTCTTATTTTAGCAATGAAGAAATTAACCTTGCTTATTATTTACTTCCTCAAGTAGGAATGCTGCTCGGTTTCTTTTTTATGTTTGAAGAGATAACTATACTAACAAAAAAACTTGAACAGGAAAAAAGTTATTTGATTGAAGAAATAAATTTAACTAATATCTTTCAAGAAATTATCGGAAATAGCTCTGCTATACAAAAAACATTAAACAAAGTGGAACAAGTTGCCCCTTTAGATGCCACGGTTCTAATACAAGGCGAAACTGGTACGGGCAAAGAACTTATTGCAAAAGCTATACACAATCTATCAAAAAGAAAAACTAATGCTTTTATAACCATAAATTGTGCTGCCTTGCCGGCTACATTAATAGAATCCGAATTATTTGGACATGAAAAAGGAAGTTTTACCGGAGCTATTGAAAAGAAAATAGGCAAATTTGAAATTGCTGACGGCGGAACCATATTCTTAGACGAAATAGGAGAATTGCCTATTGAATTGCAATCAAAACTTTTACGTGTAATTCAAACAAAAACATTTGAACGAATTGGCGGAAAACAAACAATTAAAAGCGATGTTAGGATTATTGCAGCTACTAATAGAAACCTTGAAAAAGAGATAGCCAACGGAAGATTCCGTTCAGATTTATATTTTAGGCTAAACGTATTTCCTATTTTTGTACCGTCTTTAAAAGAAAGGAAAGAAGACATTCCCGCTTTAGTCAAACATTTTATTAACATCTATTCCAAGCGAATAGGAAGCAATGTTAAATCAATAAAAAAAACAGATTTGGAATTATTAACCGAATACAATTGGCCCGGTAACATACGTGAACTTGAACACTTAATTGAACGCTCGATAATAATTTCTAAAGGTGAAAATATAAATTTTGAGAATTTTTTTAAGTCAATTCACACTAATTCAAGCTTGCAAGAAGAAGACTTTGCTACTTTAACTGAAATTGAAAAACAACATATTGTCTTAGCATTAAAAAAAGCGAATGGGAAAATTACCGGAAAAAATAGTGCTTCGGAATTATTGGGAATTAACGGTAAAACGCTCGGCAGCAAAATACGAAAATTGGGCATAAAAAAAGAAATTAACTTTAATATAAATTAGTTAATATTAGTGCCTTGGTGAAATAGAATTTTATAACTTGTGTTTACTTTTTGCCATATAGAACTACGAAGGGTAGTACGTATTACAACATCGTTTTCTATTTCATGTGTTTTATAATTTACCAAAAATATATTTAAGGATAATTGCTTTACTTCAAAATCATAAATTTCAATTTCGTTTTTTAACGGAGCGAATACATCACCGCTTTTATAGCGGTACACTTTACCGCTGCTACAATATTCAACAAAATTTTCGGAAAGTAATTCCTCAATTAAAGCATTATTAGTTCTTACAGTGTTGCTAACTAACATTCTTTCAGCGTTAAGAATATCGTTTATATAGTCCATTTTTTATTATATTAGTTTTTTTATTAAGCTATTTTTACCGTACTTAATAGTTGGGTATTATTAATACCTGTCGCTATTCCTTCTTTGCACCAATGATTTTTACACCCGCAATAATCCAATAAAACACACTGCGAAGGAATATTTAATGCACGTAGCTCTAAGCCACCTTGCATTAAATTAAGCGGACAAGCAACACCTATAACGCCAATTTCCGTAGTATTTTCCCATTTTTTTAGCCAATTTGAAAAGTCAGATGAATGCGGAATAATATATGTATCGCAGTCATATTCTTTAACTTGCTTTTTAATACTGTTAATTTTGCAAGTATTTGAGCAGCCCGTACATAAAAAGTCTAACCCCATTTTTTTAGCATTGCACAACTCTGCAGATTTTTCTCTCATGCATGCGGGTAATAATAACGCACGTTTTTTAGTTTGTTTATATTTTTGTTTAAATGCTCTATTAAGTAATTCCGCACCTACCATACTTAAATGATATTCAACTTCTTTTCTACCGCAAAAAATATAGTCTTCTTTCCATTTATAATTATTTATATTTTCCTCAATAAATTTATTTACGTTTTTTGTGTAAACCGATAATTCTTTTTCCCCTTTTTCAATAAAAGAATCGGTAACTTTTATTAACTTATCTACAATCTCTTCCTTTTCATATTCATCTTTTTGTTTTAGATAATTAATAAATATTCTAAACCGTTTTACTTCCTCTTTAAACTCATTAGTTGCCTCTAACCACATCTCCAATAATTCAAAATCATTATCTATGTTATAAAATTCATCCGGAATTTGTGTTTCTGATAAAAACCAGGTCGTTAAAATGCCCCTTATTCTGTCACTAACTTCTTTTGTATAACCGTTAACTTTTCTAAGTTTTATTAATTTTGTAAAAATAATTGTTTTAAGCTTGTTTATTCTTAAAGCATTTGGAAGGTATGTTTTATAAGCCACTCCTATAAACAACAAATCATAAATGTATTCATAATTTGTTCTTAAATCTTCAATTTTATTACCCGTAACAAATAATTTATAATCCCCTAAAATTGACTTAAAGCCTTTAGGCAAATCGTTTATAAACTCATCTACAAATTTTTGAATATGGGTGTAATAATCTTTCCCGGTTATTTCTTTTTCTAAATTATAGGTTAAATATTTCATACAAATTTCTAAGTTCTTTTACTATTTAGTCGAATTTGAAGAAAATATGTTTCATTAAAATAAACGGATGTGATTTAAATCATGTAGGAAATAAACACGTTGATTAATATTTGTAACAAAAATAATTTTTTAATTAATTAATTTTCGTACTTGTTAATTAATTCGGTTGCAATTTTTGCAGACAACATAACCAAGGGAATTCCGCCGCCCGGATGCACGCTACCTCCTACAAAATAAAGCCCCTTGTACTTTTTTGATCTATTTTGCTCTCTTAAAAACGCAGCCATCTTGTTATTGGATGCTATTCCGTATAAGCTCCCTTTATAACTATCGGTTAAAAATTCAATGTTTTCGGGAGTTAATGTTTTCTCAAACAAAATATAATCTGATATATTTATATTTAAAGTTTTATTAATCTTATATATAACACTTTGCCTTGCTTTTTTTAACTCATACTGCCAGTTTTGTCCTTCGTTATTTGGTGAGTTAATCATCACAAACCAATTTTCACAACATTCGGGTGAGTCTTGTTTTGAATGTTTAGATGATATATAAATATATACTGTCGGATCTGTAGGAACTACTTTCAAATCAAATAGTTCGGAAAATTCTTTTGCATAATCTTCCGAAAACAAAATATTGTGCAAATTTAATTCCTTAAATTTACCTTTAATTCCCCAATAAAACACAATGGCGGAACTTGATGCTTCAAGTCTTTCGTACTTAGTAATTTTATTTATATCTTTTACATCCAATAAATTTTTATATGTATTTAGCACATCGGAATTTGATACTACAATGTTTGACGGTACAAATATTTCCTCATTTTCTTTATAAATGTTAATTCCTATTATTTTGTTATGTAATACTTTAATACTTTTCACTTCAGAATTATAGAAAAATTTAATACCTGATTTAATGGATAAATCAGTTAATGCACTAATTAATTTATACATACCTCCTTCAATAAAAAAACCCCCTTTTTCATTTTCCACATGCGAAATAATATTTAACGTTGCCGGAGCCTTAAATGGTGAGCTTCCGTTATAGGTTGCATATCTATTAAATATTTGAAGGGTTTTACTATCATTAAAATATTTTGCGTTTGCCTTAGCCATTGTACGGCTTGTATCAATTTTATGTAAATTTAATAGTGAATTAAATGCATTCCAATTTAGGAAAGTACTTGTTTCCGAAAGACTGTTTTCCAGAAATATTTTATTCGTTAAATCGTAAATAGATTTTGTATAATTAAAATATTTTTCAAAATTTTCTCTTTTATCTACTGTTTTTAAAGTCATCTCTTCAATAAATTTATTTTTATCCGAATAGGCATTTATAACCGTTTTATCCGGATAAAAGTACTTACACAAAATATCAAGTTTATTATACTTAATAAATTTACTTATATCTAAATTTAAGAAATTGAATAGGTCTTCCAAAACCCAAGGCATAGTAAATAAAGAAGGTCCGGTGTCAAATCTAAACCCGTTAATATTAAACTCGTTAGCTTTTCCGCCTGCATTATTACTCTTTTCAAAAACAGATACTTCATATCCAATTTTGCTAAGTCTTAAGGCAGCAGCCAAACCTCCTATTCCCGCTCCAATTACTATTGCTTTTTTTTCCATACTTTAAAGCTCAACTCGTATAAACTAATATATAAACTTAATAAAGAAAAAGAATAGAAAAAATCTTCAATCGGTATTGTTATTATCCTAATCCCCACTATAGCTGTTGCCCCATATTCAATAATAGGTAACGATGTAAACAAATAATTGAAAACAAAAAACGGGATATAACTAAAAACAATTAACTGCCAAAATATTTTACTGCGTAAAAGTTGGGGAGTAAAAGTATTAAGGAATAAAAAAGAAATTCCGGTAAAGATTAGTACCGTAAACGTATAGTATTTAGATATAAAAAAAAGTGACGCAACTATAAACAAAAATGATAATAAGTAATAAAAATTTTTACCGTAAATAATCTCTGTGTTTTTAATATAAATTTTTGCAGTTTCATACAAAAACAATATACTGTAAGGTACAGTTATAAAAAAGAGTATTTCTTCAACGGGAAGTTTAAATATTCTATAACTTAAAACAAATTTTTCGTTAAAATACCAATCCCCTCTTATTGCCGCATAACTATCCCAAATGATAAAAACTGAAGCAACTAAAAAAATAGAACTTATCAAATTTAGATATTTTGTATAATATTTTATTTTGGATTCAAAAGAAAGTAATAATGGAACAAGGATAATTAGAATATTTAATAAAAGATACGTACTCATCTAATAGCCAACTCATTTATTAACTTGGTTAAAGTTTCAGCTTTTTCGTTCTCCAATCTATCACTATCAATTAAAAACTGTATCATCCCTTTTTGAATTTCTTTAGGCACAATTGAATACTGCTTATTTAATAGCAAATTATAAACAGCATTTAAATCCGATTCTCTTTCTTCACCGTATCCCACAATAGAAGGCACATAATGAAGAATCGAAAATCTCATAAATCTAATTTCCAAATTATCGGATTCTTTGCTAACCGCTTTTTCAAACAAATCCATAGATTTTACGAGATGCTTGTATTTTGTTGTTATCCAAAATGCATGTTTACTGAATAATGCTTCAATACCCGCATAATAAGCAATTATAATTGCAGGATAAGTTTCAATATTATTCCCATATTTGGAGACAATAAAACTGTTAAGTTTTTTTATCTCTTCCTCGTTTTCAACTGCCGAATAATATGTATTTCGTAAAAACTGCAAATCGTTATTGGTAATCGTATTTCCCGTTATTATTAGTTGAATATTCATATAAAAAATAAAAAATAAATATATTTTCATATTATAAACTTATAAATGCTCTAAACATTAAAAAGAGTTTTTTGTAATCAGGAACTCTTACGCGCTCTTTACGAAGTTGATAAATGTTTAATTTAGTAATTTTTAGGAATAAAGAGTTATAATACAAAAATGCAGTATAAACACCCGTCCTAACTCCTTTAGGTAATTGCTTTATTCCTTTTAGTGCATCGGCAAATTCTTTTTTAACTTCTTCTTCCAACATTTTTTTACTGTCGTCATCTATAAAAATTTCTTTATCAATGCCCGGCAAGTAAATTCTTCCCCTTTCTTCCAAGTCGCTTTTTATATCTCTTAAAAAATTCACCTTTTGGAATGCAGCACCTAACTGTTTAGCCGAAAATTTTAACTTCTCATAAAGTTGGTTATCGTTTTTGGTAAAAACCCTTAAACACATCAATCCTACAACTTCAGCACTTCCGTAAATGTATTTATCATAGTTTATTCTATCATAACTATTTTCTGTTAAATCCATCTCCATGCTATATAAAAATGCATCTATTAATTCCCGTTCTATATTATACTCGTTTACAACTTTCTGAAAGGCATTAAGTATAGGATTAGTCGATATTTTTTGGTTAATTGCAAGCTTAGTATCCTCTTTAAACTTCTCCAATAAATCTTTTTTATTAAAATCATGAAACGTATCTACAATTTCATCGGCAATTCTAACAAACCCGTAAATGCCGTAAATAGGTTTTCTAAACTCTTTTGAAAATAGTTTAATTCCCAAGCTAAATGATGTGCTATAAGCATTAGTAAGCTTTTTGCTTATTTTAAATGATAAATTATTATACCCCGCCGTATTCATTTTGTATCCTCTCTGTTACTAATTTTGAACTAATAATTACCATTGGTAAACCTGTCCCCGGTGTAGTGGATGCTCCTACGTAATATAGGTTTTTTAATTCCTCGTCTTTGTTTTTAGGTCTAAATGCCCCTACTTGGTCAATATCGTGGGCTAACCCTAATCCGCTCCCTCTGTACAAGTTTAACGTATTTTGCCATTCAACAGGCGAAAGTATTTTTTTATATTCAATGTTAGATAAGATATCGTAATCTATTCTTGCAGATAAATCTTTAATAATGTTATCAGCTAATTCTTCTTTATCACTCCAATCCTGTTTATATCTTAAATCCGGAACAGGGCATAAAATAAAAACGCTCTCATTCCCTTCAGGTGCAAATTCGTTCCCTGCCTTGCTTAACACATTTACATAATAATAAGGTTTTTTGGGCGAAATTGAAGAAGTAAATATCATATCCGCATACCCCTTAAAATTATTTCCTAAAAAATAGTTGTGATAATCCAAATTCTTTAACTTTCCTTTTACTCCTAAATATACCGTAAAAGGAGCTAATGTCCAGTGCATTTTATCCAACCGTTTTTCACTGTATTTATCTCTTTTAAGTATTTTACCCCTGAACGAAGCGGCATCACTGTTGGAAACGATAATATCTGCACGCCACTTTTTACCGCTATTATCAATAAGGCTTTCAACTTTATTATATTTTATTTCAACATCAATAATTTCGGTATTATAGACAATATTAACATTTTGTTCTTTTAAAATTTTAACTATTTCTTCAACCATTTTATACATACCGCCTTCTACCATCCAATAACCGTTATGCTTCATCTCGGTATAATTAAGCAGCGAGTAAATTGCCGGAGTTTGAAAGGGGGTTGATCCCAAAAAGAAAGCAACCAAAGAAAATATAACTTTAATTTCCGTACTGGTAAAAGTTTTATCCACCTCACTCCACATTGTTTTGAACAAATATGGAATATGTTTAAAAGGAACTCGTGAAAGTTTAAGAACATATTCTAATTTACTGTTAAAATTGCTTTTAACAACTTTATCTTCCGTATCGTGAAAAAACTCGCCGGCACGATGTAAATATTTTTCAATCTTATTTTTTAGATTGGGTTCAATATCAGCAAATTCTTTTTCTAACCTATCCAAGTTTTTCCAAATAGTTCTCGATCTATTACTCCCTTCAAAAAACACTTTATAAAGCGGATCAAGCTCTTTTAATTTAATAGGATTAGGACGATTGATAAATTTAAACAATTCATCTAATTCATAAGTCATACTCATAAATGAAGGACCCAAATCAAACTTATATCCGTTTCCTTCCAAAATATTTAATCTTCCTCCGGCAGTACTATGTTTTTCCAATACGGTAACATTGTAACCGATTTGTTTTAATCGTAATGCAGTGGCTAATCCGCCGAGTCCGCTACCAATTATAATTGCTGATTTCATAATTCCTTAAGTGATATTTTTATCTGTAACCAAAATGTATTTTAATAAGTTCCGATTAAAAAATTTACTAAAATTTTGTTTTATAAAAAATATCTCTTGAAATTTAAATAAAAATATGTTATAATAAGACTTAATATGCTATTAAATTAAAAAGGGGTAAACTATGCATACAATACGTGACCTTGTTACAAATAAAAAGTTATATACCGTTAAAAGCGGGTCGTTCATTTACGATGTCGTTAAATATATGGCTGCTCATAATTTCGGATTAGTTCCGGTTTTAGATAACTCAAATAGATTAGTCGGTGTTTTTTCAGAAAGAGATTTGGTGAGAAGAGTTATTGACAAAGACCTTGATATTAAAACGACCTTAATTGATGACGTAATGTCAACAGAGCTTACCGTAGCAAATATAAACGATAGTTACGAACTTTGCCTAAAAAAAATGGGGAGCAGCAAAGTACGTCACATTTTAGTTTTGGATAACGACAAACTTGTAGGAGTTGTTTCAATAAGGGATTTATTTGAAATAGACCGAAATTTTATGAAAGAAACAATTGAAGTATTAAACAATTATATCTATTCTGCATAAAATGAAATATTATTACGGCATAAGCGAAGAAGAGTTGCAAGAAGCTGAAGAGCTGCTTAATTTTTATGTTCAGGGGGCATTTCCAATGGATAACGGTGACGGTTTAAAATGGTACGAACCTGTTAAACGAGCCGTTATTTATCTCGATAAATTTAATTTCCCTCGTTCTTTGCGTAAATTTTTGGAGAAAAGTGATTTTGAAATTAGACTTGATACTTGCACCGAAAAAGTAATTGAAAACTGCGGTAATAGAGAAGAAACATGGATTTCCGAAGAGGTTAAAGAAGTTTACAGAAAACTGAGCAAATTAGACGTTATACATAGCGTAGAGGTCTTTAAAGATAATAAGCTTATTGGCGGTTTATACGGTATTTCTATAATGGGTATGTTTATTGGGGAATCTATGTTTACTGTTGTATCCCAATCTTCTAAGGCAGCATTAGTTTATCTCGTAAATCATTTAAAGCAAAAAGGTTACACTTTTCTTGACGTTCAGTTAATGAATGAACACTTACGAATGTTCGGTGCTATTGAAATTGATAATGACGAATACGAAAGATTGCTTGATATTTCTTTTGAAAAACATATAAGTTTTATCTAACTTTTTGTTATTTTATTCGTCTAAATTTCATCAAATATTCTATTAGGTAAAATATGAATGCATTGGAAGTAAAAAATTTATCAAAATCATTTAGAACAGTTAAAGCCGTTAACAATGTTTCGTTTGCAGTTCCCGAAAATTCGATATTCGGACTAATAGGACGTAACGGTGCGGGTAAAACTACAACAATTAGAATGCTGATGAATATTTATCAGCCTGATAACGGGGAAATATTTTTACGCGGTTCCAAAATTGGTGAGGAATTTAAAAGCAAAGTCGGTTATTTACCCGAAGAGAGAGGTTTATATAAAAAGATGAAAGTTCTGGAAACTTTACTCTATTTTGCAGAACTAAAGGGAAAATCGGCAAAAGATATTTCGCAGAAAGCTATGGAATACTTAGAGCGGTTTGATTTAAAAGACAGAGCGAATAGTAAAATTGAAGACTTATCGAAAGGTAATCAGCAAAAAATTCAATTTATTACATCTATTTTACACGACCCAGAATTTTTAATTTTAGATGAACCTTTTTCAGGATTAGATCCTATTAATACAAGCTTGCTTACCGATATTATAATTGAAATGAAAAAGAAAGGAAAAGTAATTATTTTATCCACTCATTTAATGGATTTTGCCGAAAGATTGTGTGATAACATAGCAATGATTGATAAAGGTAATATTATATTAAACGGACGACTTAACGAAATTAAATCGAAATATGCAAACAAAAATATTACCATTGCGGCTAAAGGGGATGTTTCGTTTTTAAATAGTCTTCCATTTGTTGAAAGCGTTGAAAACTTTGGCAACACAATGGGAATAAAAGTTAATTCCGAAAATGATATCCAACTTTTACTTAAAGCATTAACAGATAACAATTTAATAGTTACTAAATTTGATGCTAATACAATTTCGTTGCACGAAATTTTTGTTTCGCTTGCCGGTACCGAAATTAACGAGGAAAAAGGAGGAGTAAAATAATGAATATAAATAATATTATTACCGTAATTAAAAGGGAATTAAGGGATAAATTATACTCTAAAGCTTTTGTATTTATGACTCTTCTTATACCCGGTATAATGATTTTATCAATCGGAGTTCAGTCTTTATTTATGAGTATTGACGGAGACGAAGGGACTAAAATTCAAGTTATTTCACAAAGTGCTAAAATTAGCGACAAAGTTAAAGAAAAACTTAGCCAACTTCCATTTATTAAAAACAACTATTATAAAGTAACTTTTTTACAAAAAAGCGAATCTGAATTTAATGATTATTATACCGAAATAAAACCTCAACTTTTAGCAGATAGCAAACTAAGTATTATCTATATACCCGATAGCGTACTATTTAATAAACAAGTTAAATTCTTATCCAAAAACCCAATAAATAATCCTTTATTTATGAAATTGAAAGGTCCTTTAAATGAAGTGTTTGTTGATATATATTTTGAGGGTAAAGAATTAACAAAAGAAGAAATTGATTTTGCAAGACTAAGCGTAGATTTTGAAGGACTACGTGTAACCGAAGATGCAAAAGCTAAAGAAGAAGGTTTCGGTAATTTAATAATATCATTTGTTTTTACTTTTTTATTATATATTAGTTTACTGCTGTTAGGGCAATTGATGATGAGAGCGGTTGTTGAAGAAAAGAACAACCGAATTGTTGAAATTATTTTGTCATCTATCAGCAGTAAAGACTTAATGGTAGGCAAGATCTTAGGTTCAACCATTACCGGTTTAGCACAAATGGCAATTTGGCTTTCACCTATTATTTTACTAATTACTACTACTTGGTTCGCATTACCAAAAGAATTAACATTTAATCTAAACGGATGGCAAATATTTTATTACCTCCTAAACTTTTTAATGGGCTTATTAACTTATTTAAGCTTATTTGCCACAATAGGTGCAATTTTTGATAACGACCAAGACGCACAATCCGGAATTTGGCCAATTACCTTACTTATAATGATACCGTTTTTTATAGCTCTTTCGTTATCAAACAATCCGGATAATCCGGTTGGCACAATTGCTTCGATAGTACCCTTTGCTTCAATAATTGTGATGCCGGCTCGTTTTACCTTAATAGACGTACCGGTTTGGCAGTTTATTTTATCTATTGTGCTTGATATTGCGGTAATTGCGGCAATATTCCCGTTAGCGGGTAAAATTTATAAAATCGGAATTTTATTAACCGGTAAAAAGCCCACTTGGAAAGAAGTATTTGGCTGGTTAAAATCCGAATAATAAAAAAATAGCTTAAGTGTAATCATTTATTTGACTTAAAATAAAAAATCACTTATATTTGTAAACTTTGAATATAAAAATTAGGGAAGAAAAATGGCTCAACATAAGTCAGCAGAAAAACGTGCAAGAGCAAGCGAAAGAAAACGTGCAAGAAATAAAGCCGCTTTATCAAAAATAAAGACATTAAACAAAAACGTGTTTAGCTCAGAAGATAAAACAGGTATTGACGCTAAATATAAAGAAGCAGTTTCTGCTTTAGATAAAATGGTAAGTAAAGGCAAAATGCACAAAAATACGGCAGCACGCAAAAAATCTGCTTTAACTAAATATGTAAATACAGTTTTAGCTGCAACAAAATAATTTAGATTATTTTTGTTTTATAAAAACCTTAGCTTTATGCTAAGGTTTTTTTTTATAAAAATCAAAGTTCTACACTTACCTATCTAACCGGTTAAGTCAATTATTACCTCTAAATATAAAATTATATAATTGATAAATTCTTATCATTTTGTTAATTAAATTATCAGATTAATAATAAAAATTATAAAATTACCCCTAAAACATACAAAAACAAGCGGGCATGTTTTTTGTTGCTTATCTTTTAGTTATAATTTAATATGAGGTATAAATGAAATACTTTTTTACTTTTATTTTAATGCTTGTCAATATTTTAATAGCCCAAAACAAAAATTCTGTAAATTACACGGATACCCTATTTATTAAACACTGTTCGGAAATACCGATTGTTGACGGTAATACAAATGATAAAATTTGGGAAGAAATAAATTGGCAGCCTATCGATCAAGTTTGGATAACTTACGGCGAAACAATAGGCGAAGATGACTTCAACGGTTTTTACAAAATTTGCTGGAACGAAAAAACCAATCTTTTATATTTTTTAGTAAAAACGCATGACGACATTTTTGTTGACGGTTATCAGTACACTACCGACCCTGTTAAAGGAAAAACATATCCCGATTATGATATCCTTGAAGTTTTTATTGACGAAGATTTATCAGGCGGTATGCATGTTTTTAACAGCAAAAACGAAATAGCCGAATGGGGCAGTAATAGTGTTAATGCTTTCACTCATCACATGGTAATTAATAAACCTGAAGACGGACAGATTGCCGATTTATACGTTGACTGCGATATTGAAGGAGTTAGCTGGGATGACTATTTTATAATCGATTATAAAAATCACTTTAATGAATATAAAGTAAAACGCATCGGAAACGATTATTATTGGGAGTTTTCGCTTGCCGCTTATTCCGATAAGTATAAACATGATAAACCTGAAGAAAGCAGAGTTAATCTATATGAAGGTAAAAAAATGGGATTATCTTTAGCATACTGCGATAATGACGGTATTGACGAAAATCCTAAAACACGAGATAATTTTTTCGGTTCGGTTTATGTTGAAGAAGCCGCATTTAACGACCATTGGAAAAATGCGGACGGATATAGAAGAGTTGTGTTAGTTAAATAGAGCAAAATCATACTTGTTTAGTTCTAATTCATTCCCGATGAGCAAGTAAAAGAGCAGCCTAATAGCTGCTCTTTTTTTTATTCGTTTCCAAAAACAAATTTAACTTCTCCCAGTATATTAATCCCCGGTAAAGGGATATTTGAAAAATCCGTATAATATTTATCAAATATATTATTAACCGAAAAACTAAATTCAAATTTATTAAGTTCTTTCGAAAATTTCGTATCGCAAATAAAATATCCTCCGCTGTTAATTCGTTGCTCGTAACGCATGCTAATATTGTTACTTATATTTAACGGTAACCGAGTAAAAACATTTAACAAGTATTGATTTTTTAAGTGATCGGCAACATATTTCGAAATATAATTAATTTCGCTATTATCGGTTTCAATAAACGAATACCCAAACGAAACGCTTTTTATAAATATTTTAGGCAAAACTTTATTAATATCAACATTAAGCGAAAGCTCAATTCCTTTAGTTTTTAGTTTTGCAATATTTTCGGAAGTCCAAATATCGTTAATTATCTTTTTTGACCAATCAATTAAATTTCGCCCTTCTCTATAATATAAGGATAAACTTCCGGTAATATAAGTCTCATTAAATTTTAATCCCGATTCAATAGTCCAAGTTTCTTCGGGTTGTAGTAGTTTATTACCAACTTGTACGGGACTTGTATAATAAAGTTCCGTAAAAGTCGGAAGTCTAAACGACTTACCGTAATTTGCAAATAGTTTTATTTTTTCTATTAAATTAATCCCCACTGCAAATGACGGCACAAATTTCCACTCCGTAACATCATATTTGTATAAATACCCGCCTAAGGAAATATCGACGGATTCAAAAATATTTGATTTTTGTTCAATCGATAAGCCATATTTTTTGCGTGAATGATTTCCCAAATTACTACTTGCAATTTCATCCGTACCGTACTCTGCCCCTATACCGGTAGTTCCCAAAACACTTTCATAACTACTTTCCAATTGGAAATTATAGGAATCAGTTTTGTGATTATTCTCGTAAAAAACAGGTCTTAAATAATCAAGCAGATATCTATCCTTATGTTTTCTAAATAAAAACTTTGGGGAAATATTAAATTTGTTATATGATATATCGGAATTAATTGCAATTAAAGTTGTTTTGGTTTCTTCATATTGGTTTGGATATTTATCCGAATAAAATCCGTTTGCCCCAAATTTTTTATCTTGATATCCCGTAAAAATATTTATAACACTATTCCCAAATACAAATCGAGGAGAATAATTTAGATTAATATTTTTGTAATTTGTATTGTGTATATATCCGTTTGAATGACTTTTTGATATTGACAAATTGTTTTGTAAAAAGCCGCTAACAATAGTCCCTTTTAGACCCATATTATATGTACCGTACGAACCGTACGATAAATTACCATTTACACTGCTTAATCCGTTTTGCTTCGTTATAATATTTATTACCCCCGTTAACGCATTTGCACCGTGAATTGACGAGCCGGGTCCTCTTAGTATTTCAATTCTTTCAATATCGTTAATGTTAACCGGAATATTCATATTATGATGACCCGTTTGCGGATCACTAATTTTTATTCCGTTTATAAGTATTAGTGTTTGCTCAAAAGAACCGCCTCTAATACTTATATCCGACTGAATATCGGAAACACCTCTTTGTTTTACATCTAAACCTAAAGATAAATTCAATAATTCTGGCAGTGAACTAACCGAAAGTTCTTTTATTTTTTCGGAAGTAATAACCTCAACACTTCTGTTCAATTGAATTAGCGGAGTAGGAGTTTTTGTTCCCGTTACAACAATTTCGGGTGAATCATAAACCTTCTCTTCTTGTGCAAATAAATTTAAAATAAATACGGCTATAAAAACCGAAATCAATAAAAGTTTTTTCATAACTCTCTCAGTTTAAATATAATTATTCCCAATAATCCAAAATTTAGATATTGAGAAAAGAATCACTTAATAATTATTTTTTTTGAGCGAACTGCTCAAATAAAGACATGATTAAAAATTAAACAACGAACAAATTTTGCACCAAAACCCATATTGCACCTTACAAAAGTAAAATATTTAAACTAAATATCAAAATTTTTAAAATCTTAAAAAATAAAAAAAGCGTAAACAAGTAAACTATTTACGCTTTTAATTTTACTATTATTTAGGTTTAGCCACAGATTGGACTAAAATAATGTGTTGGTAACTCTTTAAGCCTATTAATGCGGATAGTCTTTCCTTATCAACTGATCCGCGTGCTACGGTTGCTAAATGTTCATCTGCACAATACAAATAGATATTTTGCGAAACATATCCGCAATTCATATATGCATAGGGGAATTTTTTTTCTTCCGGTGCTTCAGATTTATTAAAGTTCGCCACTAATACAATTTCCAACGGCGCTATACCTATAAAATCTTGCGTACCCGTATCTTTCCTAAAATCCCCATCTTTAACAAGTAACAAGCTATTGTTTTCGGCATCATAAAAATAAACGCCTTTAGTAGTTACTGCAAAAAGTTCAATTTCTTGCATATTGCGCGCAGTCGGGGCTGTTCTTCTTTTGTCTTCTCTATTAATACCGAATGCAGCCCAAAGTAGTTCGGAAATAGTTTGTAAATTTAACTCTTCCGATAAAAATTCGCGTGTGGTTTTTCTTTCGCTTAAAAGTTTTAACGATTCTTTACTTAAATCAGGTTTTGGCAATTCAATTTTCATAATTCCTCATCTTAAATATTTACAATCGTTAAAATATAAAACGAGATTATGAAAATCAATTTATTACGCCGGTACTTCTATTTCTCGCTCTTTCTTAATTTCGTTAAGATATTCGGTAGCCGAAAGCGCTGCAATAGTTCCGTCTGCAACTGCCGTAGTAACTTGTCTATATCGTTTTGCAATTGAATCGCCTGCCGCAAAAACTCCTTCCAAACTTGTATGCATATTACCGTCAACAATAATTTCACCGTACTTGTTTAAGTCAACAATTCCTCTAATTGATTCGGTATTTGGTACATAACCAATAAAAATAAATACTCCGTCAATTTTCATATCGGTTTCACTGCCGGTTTTTAAGTTTTTAATTTTTACATATTCCAAGCTATCTTCACCGTAAAAACCGCTTAC
>CALGLM010000333.1 GCA_937930275.1 uncultured Ignavibacteria bacterium | reverse complement strand
ACCTGATGATGACAACTTTAGACTAAAAAATAAAAGGAAAAAATATTCAAAATCAGATTTATTTGAGTTATTAAAAACACATCCTGAAAGATTTTCTCCTAACGTGTTGTTACGACCGATTTGTCAGGATTATTTATTACCTACCGGTTTTTACATAGCAGGACCTGGTGAAATTAGCTACTTTGCTCAAGTAATTCCTTTTTATAAGGAATTTAATATAGTTCAGCCTTACATTTACCCGCGAGCTTCGGTTACTTTGTTGGAAAAAGGAACTAAAGATTTATTGGAAAAATTTAAATTGAATATTGAAAATATTTGGGAAGAAGAAAACAAATTAATAAAAAAAGTGTTAAATATTTCAACACCCTTGAATATTGACGAGTTATTTAGCAAATCCGAAAATAATATTAAACAAGAATTAATAAATTTAGAAGAAGAATTAATTAAGATTGATAAAACTCTGGAAGATAATTCACTTAAAACAATTGAAAGAATTATTCAATCAATTCAATCCTTAAAATCTAAAACAGAAAAAGTTTTTCAATCTAAAAACGAGGTTACACTAAGACAAATTAGCAAAGTTAAAAATATTTTGTACCCTAATAATAATCTACAAGAAAGAGAACTAAATTTTATTTATTTTGCTAATAAATATGGTATAAGCTTACTAAAGCATATATTTAACGAAACATCAGTAACAAAATTTGAACACCAAATTATCGAGCTTTAGTATAAAATTGATTTTTCGGTTTCTTTGTCAAAAAAGTGAAGTTTTTTTGTGTTAAAAAGTACTTTTATTTTTTCCCCCGCTTTTATCTCTTTTTGAGTATTTGTTCTCGAAACAAATTGCACACCGGAAACATTAAAATACAAGAACACTTCATTTCCCATTGGCTCAACAACTTCACTTTCAAAAACAAATTGTCCGTCATCAGCCAAAGTTATATCTTCAGGTCTTATGCCGAGATAAATATTTTTATCTAAATAAGGAATAATTTTTTCATAAAATATTTCGGAGATTTCTAACTTTATATTATCTGTTTTATCCATAAACCAAATTTTTTCTTCTTTGGTTAGCTTCCCTTCGATAAAATTCATAGCCGGACTTCCAATAAATCCTGCTACAAACTTATTAACCGGATTATTATAAAGATTTAAAGGAGAATCAATTTGTTGAATAAATCCGTCCTTCATAATTACAATTCTATCCCCCATAGTCATTGCTTCAACTTGATCGTGTGTTACATAAATCATTGTTGCATTTAAATTTCTATGAAGTTTTGAAATTTCAGTTCTCATTTGTACACGAAGTTTTGCATCAAGATTACTTAACGGTTCGTCAAATAAAAAAACTTTTGGTTTACGTACAATAGCACGTCCTACAGCCACACGCTGTCTCTGCCCTCCGGAAAGAGCTTTCGGTTTTCTATTTAAATAATCTGAAATACCTAAAATTGAAGCGGCATGCTTTACTCTTTCTTCAATCTCTTTTTTATCAAATTTCCTTAATTTTAACCCAAATGCCATATTTTCAAAAACAGTCATATGAGGATAAAGTGCATAGTTTTGAAATACCATTGCTATATCTCTATCTTTTGGAGATATATCGTTAACCCTTGCTCCGTCAATATATAAATCACCTTCGGAAATTTCTTCTAAACCGGCAATCATTCTTAATGTAGTTGTTTTTCCGCATCCGGAAGGACCGACCAACACTACAAATTCTTTATCTTTTATTTCAAAATTTACATTGTGAACGGCTTTATTTCCGCCTTCATAAATTTTAGAGACATTTACCAGTTTAACTTCTGCCATTTTATTCCTCTACAATCACTTTAATTTGATTTATAAAATTTGGATTTGATATTCCTACACAATCAAAGTCTTTTACCATACTGCCTGCTTTATTTAACATAGATAATATTCCGAAAGTCATGGCAATACGATGATCACCATAACTATTAAAAACCGTATATTTTTCATTCATAAAACCGCTTAACGAAAACCCGTCTGCAAATTCTTCTGTTCTTAAACCTACTAATTTGTAATTTTCTACCAATGCTTTTATTCTATCTGTTTCTTTTAATCTTAGCTCTTCTGCATTAGTTATTTTAAATTCCCCTTCCGCAAATAGTCCGGCTAAACTTAAAATTGGTATTTCATCAATAATATTTGGTATTATTTTTTCATCAATAGTAATATTTTTTAATTTACTGCTCCTAACTAAAATATCTCCTGATATTTCTTTATTAACCGAATACTCATTAATTATTTGAATATCTCCGCCCATTTCTTTTAAAACTTTAATAATTCCGGCACGAGTTTCGTTTAATAACACGTTTTTTAAAATTATTTCGCTATTTTCGGCAAGAAGACCAAAAACAATAAAAAAAGCTGCAGTAGAAATATCAGCAGGGACCGAATATGAGTTTGCAACCGGATAATTAGCTTTTGAAACAAAAATACTTTTAATTCCTCCGGAATCCTCAGTTTTAAGACCTAACATCTTTTCAGTATGATCTCTGGTAATAAAAGGCTCTCTAATAATAGACTCTTTTTCGTAATGCAATCCCGCTAATAATAATGCACTTTTTACTTGAGCACTTGGAACTGTTAATGTATAATCAATTGCTTTTAATGAATTAGACGGATAAATTGTTAATGGAAGTTTTCCATTTGTAGTTTTAAACTTTGCTCCAAAATTTGAAAGTGGTTCTACAACTCTTGTCATTGGTCTTTTCGATAAAGATTCGTCTCCTATTATAGTAGTTTCAAAATCTTGAACACATAATAAACCTATCAACAATCGTGAGGTAGTACCGCTATTCCCTGCGTCTAAGATTATTCTTTTATTAGTAAATCCTTTAAATCCTTTCCCTAAAACAATAATTTTTTCTTTTTCATAAGTAATTTCGCAGCCCAAATTTTTAAAGCATTTAATTGTAGATTTTACGTCTTCACCGTTTGAACAGTTTGTAATTGTAGATTTACCTTTAGCCAATGCAGAAAAAATAACACTTCGATGCGAAATAGATTTATCGCCGGGTAAACTTAATTCTCCTTTCAATCTTGATACTTTATTAAATTCTTTATCCATTAATACGAACACCATTTATCAATTAATTTTTCATATTCTTCTGCGTCTAACGACTGCTTGTTATATAACCCCGCAACGGTTCTTTGTCGTAATACTTCGTACATTGTTACCGAAACCGCTACCGATACATTTAATGATTGTGCCATACCGTACATCGGTATATAAATTAATTCATCACAAAGGACTTCAGATTCTTCTGAAATTCCTCTATGCTCGTTTCCGAATAATATTGCAACTTTTTTTGTAAAATCTATGTCATAAATACTTTTTGCATCATCCGATACTTTACTACCAAGTATATAATAACCTTCCTTTTTTAATTGTTTAAAACAATTTTCTACTATATTATGACGCTCAAATTCAACCCACTTGCTCCCTGATCCGGATACTTTATTACTTAATCTCGGAAATTTTTCGATATGATACAAAAGGTTAATCTTTTTAACACCTACAGAATCACATGTTCTAAAAATTGCACTCACATTATGTGGGTCATGAATATTTTCTAATATTACAGTAAGGTCATTCTGTCTATATTTTAATACTTTTTTTATTTTGCTTAACCTTTGTTCGCTCTTAAATTCTCTCACTTTATCTCTTTATCAAAAATTACCTTATATATTGTTCTGCTTTTTTCCCTTTTTGCCAAATCGATTTTAATTTTTTTCTTATCTTCAAAAGCTAAATAATAACAAAGCATATTTATTGCTTCTTCCAAAGCATCATCGTGCTTGTGTGCCCAACAATCAATTCCGCTTATACTGGGAATTACAGCAGTACAACCGTCATCACTATTACTAACTATTAAGTCTAATACCACTAATATCCTTTATCGTTGTTAGTTTCTTTATTTACAATTTTGACGCTTGCACTTGCACCTATTCTATCTGCTCCTGATTCAATTAATAATGCAGCGTCTTCATAAGTTCTAACACCGCCGCTTGCTTTTACTCCTACACTGCTTCCAACTACATATTTCATTAATGCTATATCAGCTGCGGTTGCTCCGCCTTTACTAAAACCTGTAGAAGTTTTAACAAAATCTGCTTTCGCTTCCTTGCAAATTAAACAAGCTTTAATTTTTTCTTCATCAGTTAATAATGCTGTTTCTAAAATAACTTTACACACAGCATTATGCTTTTTAGCAGTTAAAACTACTTTATTCACATCTTCAAATACTGCTTTGTAATCCCCTTCTTTTAATTTCCCAATATTTATCACCATATCAATCTCTTCGGCACCATTTTGTATAGCTTGCTCGGCTTCAAATTTTTTTGTTTCTGTTGTATTTGCTCCTAAAGGAAATCCAATTACAGTACATACTTTTACAGGAGTATCTTTTAATATCGAGTGGCATAAGCTAACATAATAAGGGTTTATGCAAACTGATGCAAAAGTATATCGTTTAGCTTCTTCACACAATTTAATAATATCGTTAGAAGTAGCTTCAGGTTTCAACAATGTATGGTCAATCATTCTCGCCAGACCTATATCGGCAATTTCAGAACCTATTCCTATTCCTGCAGCAATTCTTTCGGCACCGGAATCAATAATTTTTTTTACTGCTTTCGGTTGTTCAATTACGTTTTTTTCCCACCCTTTACAACTATCAAGACTACAATAAAAATCGTGTAACGATTTTTCAATAAAAACTTGATTTACAATTTTATCAATTCTTGTATCCATAAATTACTCACTAATTTTATTTAATCTACAAAATGCAGTATAAGTATTTTTCATTAACATTGCAATAGTCATAGGACCGACTCCGCCCGGTACCGGAGTAAAAAATGCGGATTTTTCAGCAACAGTCTCAAAATCAACATCCCCTACTAATTTATATCCCTTTTTTGCTGTCTTCTCTTCAACTCTATTAATTCCAACGTCAATAACAACAACACCTTCTTTAACCATATCACCGGTTATAAAATTTGGTGATCCTATTGCAGCAATTAATATATCTGCATCTTTTGTATATTTACTCAAATCTTTAGCTGCTGAATGACAAACAGTTACTATGCAGTTTGCTCCATCCTTCTTTTGCAACATAATATTTGCTATTGGTTTTCCCACTATATTACTTCTTCCGACAACAACGCAATGTTTTCCTTTTGTTTCAATGTTATATCGTCTTATTAATTCAAGTATTCCATATGGTGTGCAAGGATAAAATGCATCTTTTCCGATGACCAAATTTCCCATATTTATCGGGTGAAAACCGTCAACATCTTTTGCCGGATTTATAGCCTCGATAATTTTATCTTCGTTAATGTGTTTTGGAAGAGGCAATTGTACTAAAATTCCGTGAATCCTTTCATCATTATTATATTTTTCTACTAAATTTAATAATTCGGATTCTGTCATATCGGAATTATACTTCTCCAAAATAGAAAACATACCTAATTGTTCGCAAGCTTTTCCTTTCATTGTAACATAGGACTGTGAAGCCGGATTATCGCCGACCAAAATAGTAACAAGTCCGGGTACTTTACCTATTTCTTCTTTTTTTGATTTAACTTTTTCGGTAAGTTCATGTTTTATTTCGTCAGATACTTTTTTACCGTCAATTAATATCATTTATTTCCTCTTCTTTAATTTCATACGACTTATCAAATTCCGGGTAAAATATTCTTTCAATTTCCATGCATTTACCTGTTTCGGAATCAATTGTAACTGCGACAGCGCTTATATGATTATTTTCTGTTCCTGAAATATATTTTTGCGGAGTTTGATATATAAATCTATTAATTGCCGCATCTATTTTCATACCTATAACTGAATCATAAGGACCGGTCATACCTACATCCGTAATAAAACCCGTCCCTTTAGGAAATATTCTTTCATCGGATGTTTGTACATGAGTATGAGTACCAAATACTGCAGAAACTGTTCCGTCAACAAAATATGTAAACGCAATTTTTTCTGCAGTTGCTTCGGCATGAAAGTCGATGATTATTATTTTTGTTTCTTGACTAATTTTTTTAATTGCATTTTCGCCAATCCTAAAAGGGCAATCAATCATTGGCATAAATGAACGGCCTTGCAGATTTAAGACTCCTATTTTATATTTCCCTTCATCAATTATGTAGTATCCGTTTCCGTAAGTACCCTTTGGATAATTCATCGGTCGCAAGCTCCTTGGTTCACTTTTTAAGTAGTCTTGAGATTGCGGTTTATCCCATGTATGATTACCACCAGTAATTGCTTTTACTCCCAAAGCAAACAAAGCTTTTCCTTCTCTTGGTGTACACCCTTTACCGTCAGAAATGTTTTCTCCGTTTGCGATAATAACATCTATTTTATATTTTTCTTTTATAGTAGGTAAAAATGTTTCAACAATCTTAAGACCGCTTGCACCTACAATATCGCCAATAAATAATATTTTTACTTTCATTGTTTTCCAAAAAGTTAAATTTAAATATAGCCAAAATCAATTAATTTATAAAGTTTATTATTCTGTTTTATTTAATTTATAAAGAATATTTTTTTAAGTCATTTAATTTTGATATATTATATTTTATTCTAAATATTTAATTTCATTAAAATGACTAATCTTCAATCTTTATTAAATTTTATCGATTATTCCCCTATCGGGATGTTAGTATTTGACGAATATTTTAATATAATTTATCTTAATAATAATTTTTTACGATTCGGTGTTACCGAAAAAACAAGTAAAAGTGCTTTACTAAATTTTAATATTTTAACATTAGATTTATTTGGCGATAAAAGTATTGATAATAAAATATTGGAGTTAAACCGGAATATACCTTTTGAAATTGAAATTTTATCACAAAAAAGACTTGATAATTCAGAAC
The DNA here is from genome assembly GCA_937930275.1 of uncultured Ignavibacteria bacterium. Lineage (GTDB taxonomy): Bacteria > Bacteroidota > Ignavibacteria > Ignavibacteriales > Melioribacteraceae > JAEXOD01. The sequence goes on along the minus strand of CALGLM010000333.1, from coordinate 5,106 downwards.
TTAAGGTACTTCTAAAAGGAACTCCTTTTTATGAAAAAGAAATTTTTAAGGGCGGTATTTTAATAATTGATGATTTTATTGGTGAAGCTAAAGATACCAATAGTGAACAAAACTCAATAAATAAAATCACCGAAATAATTGAAAAAACTCATCATTCGTGGATAATTACAGATTCTTCGGGAAAAATTTTTAATTTTTCAAATGATTTACAACTTAGTAACGAAAGTTTAATATTTGATTTATTAATTCCCGAAAGTAAAAATGCTGCTGTTGAAGTTTTTGTTAACCTTTCCAAAATATATGATTTTTATGAAATTGAACTCTATTCAAATTATCTGGGTAACGAAAAAGTATTTAATACCTCTTTTTTTGTAATTAACGATAATTTGGATAAACCGATAATCTTAATTATTTTGGATGATATTACACAAAAAAAAATAAATAGCAAAGAAACTGAACTTAAAGATCTTGAAATAAAAAAACTTCAACTTGTTTTAGATAGCCTGGCTGATTTAATAGTTTTATTAGATGAAAAAGGAAACATAACTTCAATAACTAAAAATAAGTTGATTTATTCAGAATTTGAGAATTATTATTACATAGGTAAATCTATTGAAGAACTAATTCCCTGCTTAACAGAAGATTATTTTACGAAACTAAAAGCGGAAATTTTCAAGAAAAAAGGTTGGTACGGACGTTTAAGCTTTAATAAAGGGACGGAAGAAATAATATTAGATTCTTCATTTTTCCCGATAAATAACATGCAGGGGAAAAGCATTATTCTTGTTTGCAAAGATGTTACTAAAAAGTATAGTTTTGAAAAAGACTTAAAAAAATCTGAGGAACATTATAGATCTATTGTAACAAATAGCAAAGAATTTATTTTAACTTTTGACTTAAAAGGTGACATAAAGTATATTAATCCGCACTTTAGTGATGAATTTAAAATAAAATTTGATGATGCTTTGTTGCTAAATGTATGCGATTTTGTTGATAAAGAAGAGTTAAATAACGACTTCAATTTTGAATACCTAACAAAAAATAAAATAAAAACTATTGAATTGCCGCTAAAAAAAATGGACGGAAAAAAAATACATGTAGTGGCAAACTTTACCCCTGTATATAATTTATTAAATCAACCGGAATATTATATCGGTATTTTTTCCGATATAACTATTCAAAAAGAATCTGAAAAGGATCTTTTACTTATAAAAACCGTTTTTGAAGCTTCAAAAGATGGTATTGCAGTTGAAAGCAACAATGTTTTACAATTAGTAAATGATTCGTTTGCCAAAATTTTTGGATATTCTTCGCCTCAAGATGTTATCGGACTTAATCCGGTTGAGTTTATTCATAAATCTCAAAGAAATGAGTTTCTTTCAATTTTAGAGAAACTTTTAAACTCAATAATCGAGACTAATAGATTTGAAATTGCCGGAGTAAGAAAAGACGGTGAACAAATTATTTGTGAATTTTCACTCGGAAATTATCAGATCGGGAAAAATGATTATATTGTCATGCTTGTTAGAGATATAACAAAAGAAAAGGAGGCTCAAAAAGCTTTAGAGATTTCGGAAGAACGTTACAGAAGTATTACCGAAAATATAAATGAATTTATTTGGGTTGCAGAACGAAATAATGAGGAATTGCGTGTTGTTTTATATACTGATGCAGTATTTAAAATAACTGGTTATTTACCTATTGATTTTATTGATGATAAAAATCTATGGTATAAAATAATTCACCCTAATGATATTGCAGCTGTTATAGCTTCTCTAAAAAAAATTTATAAAAATATTACGAAACACTCAGCAGAAATTGAATATCGCATAATTAATAGAAACGGAGATATTTATTGGATTAAAAATAAAATATCCGTTATTAGAGATTCAAACGGTACAATCAATAAATTGTTTGGATTAGTTAGCGATATTACTTCAGCTAAAAAGAATGAAGAAGAATTAAAAAATTATGCTGATAGTTTAAAAACTTTAAACGATACTAAAGACAGATTCTTATCTATCATTTCGCACGATTTAAGAACTCCTTTTTCTTCAATTTTAGGTTTTACTGATATTTTATTAAATAATCGTGATTTACCACAAGATAAAATATACCAATATATATCTTTTATCCACGAATCCTCAACCAATATGTTAAATCTTGTCAATTCACTATTAGATTGGACAAGAATTCAAACGGGTAGAATAAATTTTACTCCGGAAAGAATTAATGCAAAAAACTTAGTCAACAAATCTGCTCAAACTTCCGGTGGTATTGCACTACAAAAAGGTATAGAAATTTATGTAAATATTGATAAAGATATAAATATTCATGCAGACGAAAACTTAATGTTCCAAGTATTTAATAATTTGCTTTCCAATGCAGTTAAATTTTGTAAAAAGGGAGATAAAATAGAAATTGGTGCTGTAAAGAACATTAAAGATAATCAAGTTGAATTTTGGGTAAGCGATACCGGTGTAGGTATTAAAAAAGAAGACCAAGAAAAATTATTTAAGATTGAAACGAAGTTTACTTTACAAGGAACATCCGGAGAAAAAGGAAGCGGATTAGGGTTATCTCTTGTAAACGATATAATAAAAAAACACGGAGGTACTATTTGGGTTGAAAGTGATTATGGAAAAGGAACAAAATTTATTTTCACATGTCCTATTTCCTCATCAAATATTTTATTTGTTGATGATATTTCCACAGATAGAATATTATACTCCAAACTTCTTAAAAGCTTACTCCCTAATTATAACATTATTGAGGCAACTGACGGAAAAGATGCATTTGATAAGATTAAACAATTTAATCCGGCAATCGTAATTACGGATCACCAAATGCCTGAAGCAACAGGATTAGATCTAATTAGAAACGTAAATAATTCAAAAATAAAATATAAACCCCCGTTTATTTTACTAAGCATGTACTTAGATGAAGATTTAATAGAAGAATACAGAAACTTAGGTGTTGAATTTACTTTTAATAAACCGGTAAATTTAACAAGTTTTAAATTTGCACTGGAAAAATCATTAAAAAATGCATTTATTTCTTAATTTTAATTTATCGGTTCGTCTAAAACCGAAAATCTTTCCCAACCCTTAAAATCATAATGCCACCATTCGGATTTTAGAGGAATAAACCCAAATTTAATCATAATTAATTTTAATATTTCTCTATTATTTAGAATATTTTCCGGAAAATTTGTGTAAGTAGAATGTGCCTTTTCAGTAAAATCATCATAATCGGTTCCCATATCCAACTCGTTCCCGTTTATATCAATTAAAGTAACATCTACTGCCGCACCTCTATTATGTCTGCTTCCCTTCAACGGATTTGCAACATAATCCTCATTAGGCATAATTTTCCACATTAACTTTTGTACACTTAACGGTCTATATGCATCAAATACTTTTAACCTTAAATTGTATTTTTCTAAAAGATATTTATTTGCCGCAACAATACTATCACCAACAATTTTTCTAATATAAACATTCCCCGTAGGATATAGTACTTTTTTTGTAAAGTTATTAACCGTAGCATATTTAACATCAAAAACTATTGTAGAATCAAGTCCTTTTAGTGCTACAATACAAGTATCGTTTTGTGCGATAATTTCTATCGCACAAAACAATAAAACTATTATTAATAATTTCTTCATTTTTTTATTTTACTTTTCTTAAAACACAACCTGTTGATGTTGGTATGTTCAACCCATTTTTTACTTTTTTAATAGTTTCTATACCGGCAACATCTCCGTTAACTATTATTTCCCATTCCCCTTTAGGCAATTTTATATCAATTGCATTATTTGGATTTGCATTAAAGCACACTAAAAATTCTTCTTTTTTGTGTTTTACTTTATAACCAAGGAAAAACTCATTTACGTTATTAGTAAAAAACTCTATTTTACTGTAATCGGCATGTCTAAAGGCTTGATAAGTCTTTCTTAGCTTAATTAAACCTTTATAGTAATTTAATAATTCGCTGTTTTGAGTAGCTATATTATAATCTAAATAGTTAACTTCGTTATCCTTATTATAAGTATTATGATCAATCATTCCTTGATGTCTGTCATCAATTCCCTTTATAAACGGAGTAATTTTTGCTCTCGCAAATTCTTGTCCTTCATGAATCATTGTCATGCCTTGTGAAGTTAACAAAAATAATGCTCCGAGTTTATTTAATTTAAGCTGTGTTTCGTTTAATTTAGAATAGTCAACAACATCTTTAATAACTCTACCTGTATCAGAGTTATTTAAGCCAATTCGAATAAAATCTCCTAAAGTATATCCGTCATGCGATTCTAAGTAATTAACTGAATGCTCTTTTGTCTGAAAAATTCCTTCCTTATCAGTAATAAGCGTTCCGTTTACATAACTTTTAATTCTATCGATATTATTGTTACCATACCATTTACCAAAAATCCAGCCCAAACCCGTAAGAGGATTTTCCCCTTTTATTCCGTTTCTAATCTGATCATTCCATGCACCCCATCCTCTTAATGAAAAACCTTTGGGATCATATCCGCCGCCCCAAGGTTCACAAACAAAAACTACGTTTGGATTAATTTTTTTTGCTTCTCTAATTATTTCTTCAATTGTCTCCCAATCAAGTAATTTTCCTAAATCAAATCTAAAACCGTCAATATGATATTCTTTCATCCAAAATAAAATGCTTTCTACAATTAATCGCCTAACCATAGGTCGTTCAGTCTTTAGATCATTCCCACATCCGCTTTCTGCTATATAATTTCCGTTATTATCAAGTCTAAAGTAATATTCTTTATCTAATTCTTTTAAATTACCAAGCTCATATTCCGAAAGATGATTAAATACTACATCCATTATTACAGCAATTCCCTCATTATGGAAAGCTTTTACCATGTCTTTAAATTGTTTAACTTGTTTACCTGATGTCCCCATCCAAGTATTCCACTTAAAAGAACTCCAATCTTCTGCATAATAAGCAGCAGGGGCAAAGAAATTTGAAGTCATATATCCCCAATGATTTCTTTCATAAGGATTCCACGTATTAAATCTTCCGAAAGATGCCTTTTTATACGGAATTTCACAACAGCCAAATTCTTGTGCAGGTAGT
>CALGLM010000332.1 GCA_937930275.1 uncultured Ignavibacteria bacterium | reverse complement strand
AAATGGTGTTCCATTCCCATTTCGGCTGCATATTCAATTTGATACGGTGTACCACCCAATAATTGTGTAACGGCAGCACCGGACATTGCACATGCAGTTCCGATTTCACCCTGACAACCAACTTCTGCCCCTGATATTGAAGCATTGGTTTTTACTAAATTACCAATTATGCCTGCAGTTGCTAAAGCACATAAAATTTTTTCATCCGAAAAATCAAAACTTTCCTGCATTCTATACAATACTGCGGGCAATACGCCACAACTTCCGCAAGTAGGAGCCGTTACTATTTCTCCTCCGGAAGCATTTTCTTCGGCAACAGCCAAAGCATACGAAAACAACAATGTTTTTTCTTTTAATGAACCGGTAAAATTTTTTGCTTTTACAAAATAAGATCCGGCTTTCCTTTTTACATTTAACCCACCAGGAAGAGTTCTTTCGTTATTCAAACCATTTTTAATGGCTTTTTTCATCGTTTCCCAAACAGCTTTTAGATGTAAATAAATATCTTTCCCTTCTTCATATTCTACATATTCCCAAAAACTATTAGAATTCTTTTTTATCCATTCAAGTATCTCTTTCATGCTATTAAGTTTATAGGGGTGATATTCTTCTTCATTACTCATAAAATCAGTTATTTTTCCGCCTCCGACACTATAAACAGTCCATTCGGATATAACTTTTCCGTCATCAATTGATTCAAAAAGAATTCCGTTTGGATGTTGGGGTAAAAATATTTCAGGTTTAAAAATTAAATCTGTTTTATCTTTTCCGAGAACGGAATATATTGCAATATCTGTCAAGTGACCTTTTCCTGTAGCTGCTAAACTACCGTATAAAGTTACTTGAAATCTTTCACAAAGTTTATTACGAGATAAAAATATTTCGGCAGCCTTTTTAGGACCCATTGTATGGCTGCTGCTTGGTCCGTTTCCTATCCTGAAAATATCTTTAATTGATTCCATAATACTCGAAAATGTTTATTTAAGGTAGTAAAATATTATAAAAAACACAATTCATTATAAAATATATTTAAATTAATTCAACTTTTGTCATTATTAAATAAACCATTTAAAATTAAAAAGCCCTTAATTTTAAGGGCTTAATAAGAGCGAGCGGCGGGATTCGAACCCGTGACATTCAGCTTGGGAAGCTGACACTCTACCAACTGAGTTACGCTCGCAATTTTAGAATGCAAATTTAATATTTTATTATATTATAATCAATAAAATATTAATTCCCGCTTTCGTATTCTTTTATTCTTTCGTCTTCAATCTCTTTTTTAAATTTTCCTAAAATTGGTGCTAACGATTTTTTTAATCTAAATCTTGCTTCATCATAAACCATTGGTTTTAACAAATAATCATCAATCCCCAACTTTAAAAATTTTGAAAGGATAGTTCTATCATTTGCTGCAGTAATTACAATAACCGGAAAATCTTTATATTCGTCTTTTTTACGAATTTCTTGCAAAAATTGGTAACCATCCATATTTGGCATTGTAATATCCAAGAATGCAATTTTAGGATTTTCTTTTTCCATTAATGCCAGAGCTTCTAAACCATCATGAGCCTCAACAACTTCAAAATCAAATATTTTTTGAAGTATTCTTCTCATAAAAATTAAAACTGTATTATCATCATCAATTACAATTACTTTTAACATTTTTTACCCCTTCAAAACATTTACTATAATAGTGTTCAATATACCAAAAACAATTGTGAAAATAAACAATAAAATTAAAACAATTAATAAAAATACGGTTATTGTTTTATCCCCCATTCCTTTATAAAACACCTTTAATCCGTTGTAAATTAAATATAATGAATATAATTGAAAAAAAATACTTAAAGAACTTAATATAGGCACTAAAAAAAAGATTTCGCCCATAAATGCAGGAATAACACTAAAAACAACCAACCTAAAAGTATAATCAGACGGATAAAGGAACTTAAATGCTCGTATTAATCCGTTAATTAATAATATCGAAACATATGTACCGAATAAAAGTAATATTACTTCAATTACACCGTATAATAATGAAACTTCAAAATTTAATTTTTCAAAACTATTACTGTTATATTTAACTCCTATAACATTTAGTCTAATTATTGATATAATTGAAGCTATAAAAGTTAAAGGTACAAGTATAAAAGAAAACAACTCTATTTTTGAAATTTTTGAAGAATATACTTCTTCAAATCCTGTTTTAGGATTAAATAAAACTCTTAGCAATAATTTATTCATCTTAAGTAATTTTTTAGTTAAATTTGTAATTTAAATCTAATAAAATATTCAATTGAGAAAAATAAATTTAACAAAAATACCTTACTTTGACAAAGTTTTAATTGTAACTGTAATTTTAATTAGTTTACTTTTTTGGAATTCCTTAGTTATTTACCCTATCAAACTTTTTGTCGTATTACTTCATGAAATTAGTCATGGTTTAGCTGCTATATTAACCGGCGGTAAAATAGAAAATATCGTAATTAATTATCAGCTCGGGGGAAGTTGCTCTACTATTAACGGCAATCATTTTATAATTGCATTTGCTGGTTATATTGGTTCACTATTTTGGGGTGCATCACTATTTTATTTTAGTTTTGATATAAATAAGCTAAAAATTTTTACATCTATTTTGGCATTTATATTTCTTTATTTTTCTGCTAATTATATTACCGGCGGCATCGGAATAGTATTTTCTTTGTTTTTAATAATATTTTTATTAGTAATCCCTCGATTCTTTTCTTTTTATACTAATAAAATAATATTTTCTATTATCGGATTAATTAGTTGTTTATATGTGGTTACGGATATTAAAGAAGATATTTTTGTGTCAGAATTTAGAATAACAGATGCACAGATATTAAGCGAAACTATCGGTTTTTCTCCTTTTTTTTGGGGTATTATTTGGTTAATTATTTCGTTAAGCATTATTTACTTTTTAATTAAAACCAAATTACTTAAAAAACACTAAATGTTTTTTTCTTTTACAAAGTGTAAAATATAAAGACCTACAATAAAAAAGAAGGCGATTGAAAGTATAGAGTATCTTTGTGAGTTTGTCAGGTAGCTTACTACACCAAATACTATTGGACCTAATATTGCCGAACTTTTTCCGAAAAACGAAAAAAATCCAAAAAATTCAGTCTTCCTTTCAATAGGGATCAATTTACTTAAAAAACTTCTGCTTGTTGATTGAGTTGCTCCCATTACGCTACCTGCCAATAAGCCGACTACATAAAAAGAATATTTTTCGACAGACAATGAATTTAGATCAGTATAATTAACTAAAAATTTAATTATTAAAGCTTTATCAGAACTTGTTAAATACGCTACTAATATTGTAAACAACCATATATATAAACTAAGGATTAACGATTTTTTTTGTCCTATTGAATCTGCAAGAACTCCGAAAAGTAAACTGCCGATTATAGCCGTTGTTTGAACAATTATAAAAAAGATTATTAATTCCGTTAACTCAAAATGTAATGTAGTGCTTGCATAATTATCGGAAAAATAAATTATTGTGTTAACACCTTCAATAAAGAAAAAAAAGGATAATAAAAATAATGAAAGATTTTTATAATTTTTTAGATGTTTGATTGTATCAAAAACTCGCGAAAAGCCAATTTTTATATAATTGTATTTTGGCATATTTTTTTTACCCTTATCACTAATAAAAACAAACAAGGGTAACGCAAAAACTAAAAAGAATAATGCAGCAAGCGGAAATGTTTCTTTAATTAAATTATTTTGAATAAAAGGATATGCAATAATTAATGAAGCTAACGACCCTAAATACCCCATAGCAAAACCATAACCGCTTACCCTTCCGTAATTTTTCGGAATTGTAATTTCAGGCAAAAACGAATCATAAAATACTAATCCGGCTTCAAAACCCACATTGGCTAAGGTAAATATTATTATTGAAGCTAATATCATTCCGGGTTGTAAAAAATAAAGGGATGCAGTAGAAACGATACAAAGTAAAGTAAAAAATAGCAAAAAACGTTTTTTACCTGCTGAATAATCGGCTATTGCTCCTAATACCGGAGAAATTACTGCCGTAATTAACATGGATAATCCGGTGGCAATACTCCAATACAAATCCCCTATTGATTGTCCGCCGGCAATTTCTTTTTTAAAATAAACCGCAAATAAAAATGTTACAACAACAATAGAATATGATGTGTTTGCGAAGTCAAAAAGTGTCCAAATAAATATTTGGAACTTGGAATTTTGAGTGCTTTTAGTTGGATTTTTTTGTGGGTGTAATTTCAACTAAACCCCTGCCAAATTTATTTAGCTTTCCATCGGTTTTTAATTCATTTAAAATTGCGTCAAGAATGCCGTTTATAAATTTACCGCTTTTAGAAGTACTAAAATCTTTGGCAATTTCAATAACCTCGTTTATGGAAACTTTTGGAGGAATATCGGGGAAAAATAATATTTCTGTTATACCTATTCTTAATAACAGTTTATCAATTAAAGCTATTCTATCCATTTCCCAATTATCTACTCGTTCTTTTATCATCTTATCCAAATCGGGAGTGTAACGAGTAACTTTTGCAAATAATTCTTTACAAAACAACCTATCTGCCGGAGATTCTATATCTGATAATAAAGCTTCGGTTAAAAGTTCAATCCTATCTTTATTCATCTCGTTTGCATATAACAATTGTAGTGCTTTTTCTCTAACAGATCGTCTGTTGTTTTTTCTTGAAGTCATTTATTAATCCTACTGTATCAGGGTAATACTATTATTAATATTTTAAATTTTTAAAATACAAAGATAGCTAATTTTTAAGAAAAAATAAATAATTTAAATTCAATAATAAAAAAGGTAACCTTATAAAAATTTCACGGTTACCTTATCAATATAAAAAATTAAACTATTTTTTAATTAATTCGCCTAATCTTCCGCTGTATTGAGATGTCCCTGAATATATTTGTCTAATACTTCCAATTTTTTCAAGGCGTTCCTCAGCAATTTTTTGCGATGCAACGTTTGTAGGAATGTTATGTTCAATAGATTTTAGGAAAATTCTTTTAACAATTTCATAAATTCCTTCAGCTTGTTTCATTGCTCTATCTTGACGGTATCCTTCTATTTCGTTAGCAACATTAATTAAACCACCTGCATTAATTACATAATCCGGAGCATATAGAATTCCCTTTTCAAAAATCATCTGTCCGTGTTTTTCTTCGTCTTCTAATTGGTTGTTTGCGCCGCCGGCAATAATTTCGGCTTTTATTCTGGGAATGGTCTCGTCATTAATAATTCCGCCTAATGCATTAGGACTAAAAATATCACAATTTATATCATAAATTTCATCAGGTTTTACAACGTGTGCTTTAACTGTTTCTAAAACTCTTTTAATTTTTTCATCAAGCAAATCGGTAATAAATAACTCAGCTCCTTCACTATAAAGATGTTCGCACAAAAAACGCGCAACTTGACCGGCACCTTGTATTGCAATTTTTCTACCACGTAACGAGTCACTACCCCATTTTTGATGTGCACAAGCTTTCATACCGACATAAACACTATATGAAGTAACCGGGGCAGGTTCACCGCTTCCGCCAAGTGATTTGGATATACCGGTTACATACTTAGTTTCCATTCTAACGTATTCCATATCTTTTACTGTAGTTCCTACATCTTCGGCAGTAATAAAGCGACCGGAAAGACCGTCTATAAATTTCCCAAATGTTCTGAATAAAAGTTCGTTTTTCATTACAGCAGAATCACCTATTATTACGGCTTTACCTCCGCCAAAATTTAATCCGGCTACAGCACTTTTGTATGTCATTGCCCTTGATAATCTTAGTACGTCTTTTAGCGCAGCTTCGGTACTTGTGTAATTCCACATTCTTGTACCGCCTAAAGCAGGACCTAATTTAGTATCATGGATAGCAATTATCGCCTTAAGTCCGGATTCTTGGTTTGAACAAAAAACCACTTGTTCGTGATCGTGCATTTCAATATGGTCAAATATTTCCATTCACTTACTCCCGTTTTATTATACATTAAATAGCAAACAACCAAAACAATAATAAAGCAACGCTTTCTCTAACTCTATAAAATAAAAGTTTTTTGAAAACATATTTAGTATCGCTTGCAATACCAATTGCTTTTATATTAAAGAATTTACAAATTTCTAAAACTCTTTTCAAGTGAAATTGGTCAGAAATGATAATTATTTTTTCACTTCCGCTTAAAAATTCATTAATCTTTATGTATTTCACTTGTTCTACCGTAGTTGATGTGTTTTTTTCAATTTTTATGTCTTCTTTTTTAACACCCAGTTTTAATAAATTTCTGTAAGATACTTCAGCCTCTGTTAATTCTCCCGGGGCATTTCCTCCGGTCACTAAAATTCTTTTCAAATTATTACTTTTATATAAGTCATATGCTTTATGAATTCTTCCCAATAAAATAGGACTTGGCTTATCTCCTTTCCAAACGGCAGCGCCTAATACTACTCCTAAATCATGTTTTTCAGTTCCTAAATTGCTATTTACAAATGTCAATGAATAGAAAAACGATATTATTAATATACTTCCTATAAATAATGACGAGTACGCAAACGATTTTAAATAAACATAAATACCGGAAGCAAAGTTAAACAATACGGCTACGAATAACAAATACAACAATAACCAAAAGTTAGCCGTAAATAAAAATGCAATACTAATACGTTTTATCGGGTATCCCCATAAATATTTCGTTTGCCAATACGAATTGTTATTAATGCTAATAACAAGTAAAAAGAATACAACAATCGATAAAAAAACAATACCGTATATTTGTATAATATTTTTATTATAAAGTGAGTTATTTTTAATCTTAAGAAGTAGTAAAAAAATAAAAGTTGCCGCAAAATTAATCACATAAATAAAATTTCCGAATGATGCAATATTAAATTCAAATATTGAAAAATTGTTTAATGTGTATTTTAAATAAATTAAGCCAAAGTAATTTGCAAAGCAAATAATTGATAAATAAATAAAGCTTAAATATTTTTTCATAGTTAACAGGGCATCAAATTAATTGTGTTATTGTCTTTGTTAACAATAACGTTAACATCATCACTTAAATCAAAACACGCTTCTATATTTCTTTTGTTAAAAACATCTTTTGGATCACCATTTTCTAATACTTTTCCGTTTTTTATTAAAACTACTTTGTCCGAAAAATAGCCGGCTAAATTAAGGTGATGTGTTACAATAGCTATACTTATTTCTTCTTGTTTTCTTAAATTTGAAAGTAATTTAAATAATGCGATTTCGTTTTTTATATCTAAATGAGAATTTGGTTCATCAAGCAATATTACTTTTGGCTTTTGAACTAAAGCCCGTGCAATATATGCTCTTTGTGCTTCTCCGCCGCTAATTTCATTTATACTTTTGTTTTTTAAATTGTATAAACCTACTTTTTCAAGTACATCATTTACAAGCTCAATATCGAATTTGTTTTCATATCCAAAAATATTTAGATGGGGATTCCTTCCCATCATAACAACTTCAAATACCGAATAAGGATATACGGAATAATACAATTGCGGTACGTAAGCAATAAGCTTTGCCAAATCAATTCTACTGTAATTTTCGTATTCAGAATTGTTAATTCTAACTTTCCCTGAAATTGGTTTAAGTAACCCTGCAGCTATTTTTATTAATGTTGATTTTCCGCATCCGTTAGCCCCTATTATCGAAACGAATTCATTTTTATCGATTTTTATATTTATGTCACTTAAGCAAAAATCAGCTCTTGTATTACCGTAACAAAACGAAACATTTTCTAACTCAATAATTTTCACAATATTCCTCAAAATTTCATTTTGCGGCAATACCTTCAAAAAGTATCTTAACTAAATATTTTACTTCTTTATTAATATCAATTGTATCCGATGATTTTACAGTTAAAAGCGATATTATGTATGGGAAAATAAAAGATGGATAAAAAAGTACTAATGTATCTGGATTGATATCTATAATTTCTTTATTTTCTATTCCCAATAAAATTCTTTTTTTATAAATATTAAAAATTTCTTCATCAAATTTTAAGCAAATATCACTACATTTTTTACTGCCGAATTTAAATCGATTAGTTCTAACAGTAACTAACAATTGAAATTTATCCGAATAAAAAAAACAAAATTCTAATATATCATATGTAATTCTTTCTACTAAATCCCTAAATGTCTTTGATTCTTCATCGGCTTTTTTTAGTAATTCCAAATGAGTAGAAAAGATATCCTCAATAATATAATCGTATATCTCCTCTTTACTATTAAAGTAATTATATATTGTTCCTTTACCAAATTCAGATTTAGCGGCAATATCATCAAGCGTTGTTGAATCATATCCGTTTTTAGCAAATAAAAAAGTAGCCGCATCTGCAATCTCGGATTTTCGCAGATGTTTTTCTCTTTCCTTTCTATTTAACGAATTTGTATTAATCATACTAAACAACAAAGAATTAAATTAATTAATAAACATAAATTAAAATTAGGATAAATTCAAGGGGTATAAAATAAATAGGAGTGTATAAAAAAAAAGAGTGCCGAAGCACTCTTAAAACTTAGTTCAATCTAAATAAAATCGGAATTGCGACTTGAACTTTTACTGATTTACCACGTTGTTTACCGGGTTTAAATTTCGTTTGTTTTACAGCATCCATAGCTGCTTCATCGCAACCTGCGCCAATACCTTTAATAAGTTCAACTTTTGCAACATCACCGTTTTCGTTAACAAAAGCTTTAACAAAAACACGACCTTGAACACCGGCACGCTTTGCTATTTCCGGATAAACAATACGACTTTGAATTCCTTGAATTCCGCCAATCGGTTCTGGTTGTTCTTCAACTGCAACAAAGAAAACTGCTTCCTCTTCAACTTCCTGTTTCTTTTCTTCCTGCGGTGGTGGCGGAGGAGCTGATACTACTTCATTAACGTCAAGAATATTTTCGTTAATTTCAATATCTTGTAAGTTTTGGTCTGAAGGTGCTTCAATAGGAATTAACGGTTTTGGAGGAGGAGGAGGAGTATTCTCCTGTTTTGTATGTTCTACTTCCTCTACTTTTACTAATTCTTGTGAAGCTTCTTTTTTAACTTCCTCTTTTTTAATATCCGGATAATATTTAAAAGCAACAATAATTATTGCTAAAGAAATTATTAAAGCGACTTCAAAATACCTCTGATACTTTCTTTTTAAGTCCACTTTGGGATTTTTTGGTAATGCCATTTTTTTCTCCGAAAAAATCGTATTTATTTACTTAAAATTAAAAAAACATCCGTTAATTGTCAATCTATTATTTAATCTTTTTACGTTTTTTTTATTTTTTTGTTCCCACTCTTTCTAATTTTATTTTACTTACCTTTATAAATGAGTAAAATAGGTAAATTCCGGTAATAACTCCTAATATATCTAAGCTTAAATCATAAAAATCCCCGCTTCTTCCCGGAACGTAAATTTGAATTATTTCAGTTATACCACCATAAAACGAGGCAACTAAACCAACAAGGATAAATAATCTTTTTAACTGAAGTTTGTATCTTTTACTAAAATGACAGCTAAGCGAAAATAAAAAACTAAAAACTAAAAAAGCAATATAATGTTTAATTTTATCACTTATTTCTATAACTTCCGGAAGTTTTGTTGAAGGCATTAACAATAATATTGTTAATATTATAAAATAAAATAAAAAAGGAATATGTACGTATAATAAGCTATTTTTCTTCAAAATATCATAAATCAAACCGAACCTCTTAAAAATTTTATTGTTTTAGCTATATTTAATGCAACTTCGGATGCAGTAAACCCGTACTCTGTTTTTTCTTCTGCTAATAAATCTGCACTAAGACTATGCAAATATACAGCGCTAATTAAACTTTTTTCTATATCACGCGATTGTGCAATAAACGATGCAATAATACCGGTTAACACGTCTCCCATCCCAAATTTAGCCATTCCGCAATTTCCTGATGAGTTTATAAACAACTCTCCGTTAGGGAAAAATATAATAGTCGGAGAACCTTTTAATACTAAATAAGACTTTGTATTTTGAACAAATTCTTTTCCGTAGTGCAATAAATTTTCCTGAAGCTTGTATATAGGAATATTTGTTAATAACGAAAATTCTCCTAAATGAGGAGTAAATACACAATTTTGTAGATTTAGTTCGTTTATTCCGTAATTTACTAAACAATAAATTGCATCTGCATCAATTATAAAATTTTTATCCTGATATAATTCTAAAAGTTGTCCACAAGCTTTAATAGTTTCATTATTTCGGTCTAATCCGCATCCAAGTGCAATTACGTCAGAATTAATAATATCTGAGCTTAAAACGTTTATTGAGCTTAAATTAAAGTAATTAGTATCAGAATATGCTTTAATCGTAGTTTCAAATAGTTTTGGAAATACTATATTAATTATATTTTCGGGAATTGCAATTGATGTTGCTCCCGCTCCGCTTAATAAAGAAGAATTTGCACATAGTACTCCGGCACCCGGATATTTTAAACTACTCCCAATTACTAATACTTTCCCTGATGTATATTTATTAGCATCTTTACTTCTTTTAGGTAAGTATTCAATAACATCTTCCGGCTCTATTAAATAAGTATCGGCAGTTAGTAAACCAAAGTACTCTTTATCAATACCGATATCCTCTTTTACTATTTTACCGCAATTAATGGCACCTTTACCGTAAAACAAACCTTTTTTATAATCTCCCAGTGTAATAGTTAGATCAGCACAAAAAATTGGTTCACCATAACCCGTTTCTACATCCAAACCTGTAGGAATATCAATTGCAACTTTATAAGCTTTAATCTGATTTAAGCTTTCAACAATATAATTAATAGGTTCTTTTAATTTGCCTGAAGAACCCGTTCCCAATATTGCATCAATAATAATATCGCAATCATTAAGATATTTTATGTCTTTAATATCATTATAAAATCTAATATTTAGATTAGTATTTGATTTTGATAACTGATTTAAAATGTTGAAATTTATTAAAGCATCACCTATAATTTCAGTCATTTCCGGAATTATAATTACTTTTACAATAAAACCGTTATTAACAAAATGCCGTGCAATTGCATACCCGTCTCCTCCGTTATTCCCCTTTCCGCATACAATTCCGATTATTCCGTCTTCAATAAAATGTTCTTCTAAAATTGCATTAAACGAATTTAATGCGGCATTTTCCATAAGAACGATACCGGGAATTTGCAATTGGTTTATTGCGTATAAATCTGCATCTCTAATTTGTTTTTTATCGAAAAGAGGTATCATTTTCTAAAAATTTATTGTACTTTTAATTAAATCTAAAAGGAAATTTGGAAAGATACCATACAACAAAATTACTGTTGCAGAAAATAAGACGGCGAGCATTCCGGGTAAACTTACATTAACTTTTATTGGTTCTTCGTTTTCTCTAAAATACATTAGAACGATTGGACGTAAATAGAAATAAGCACTAATAATACTTGATAAAACTCCAATTAATGCAAGCCAAACTAAATCAGATTCAATAGTACTCATAAACACGTAATATTTACCAAAAAATCCGGCTAAGGGAGGAATTCCTGTTAATGCGATTAA
>CALGLM010000331.1 GCA_937930275.1 uncultured Ignavibacteria bacterium | reverse complement strand
AGTCTTTCAACTTGAATTAAGGAAGTTAACTCTTCATTAAAATAAATGATAGCCCTAACCGGTTCACCAAAATGTGTTTCAAAGCCATAAACGCCTTCACCCTTTTTAAGTGCCCATGCAAAGTTACTAAAGTCTATATTATCGAATAACCCTATTACAGATACTTCACATACCGAAATACTGTCTTTCATATCATCATCAACTTTGTTAACTTCTTGCTTTATAGGTGTAAATATAGATTCTTTTACTTTTTCGGCATTCATAAGCGAAGGATCATAATATATCTCAACCGTATGAGATGAGGCATAAGCATCCAAACCTACAATACCGGGTATTGTTGCCAATTGCATTTTTAACGACATTGCACTGCCGTAACATTTAACACTTTTTAAGCCTTCCATTCTGAATACTTGTACATTTTTAATCTTTTCAAAATTTCCCCAACGTTCGGAAATTGTAGTAAATTCAAACGTGGATGCATACCACAAGCTTAATCCTATTAAAACTACCGTTGCAATAGGCGGTAAGTAATTTGTAACTTTTGTTTTTCCTATAGTAATTGAATGTTTAACTTTGCACGATTTTACACAATCACCACACAAGTTACAATCAACATCATTAATAACGTCAAATTTTGTTAAATCTATTCCTTGCGGACATTCGGCTTCGCACAAACCGCAATTGTTACAAGTTGTGTTATCTCTATGTATTTTTGCAAACGGCATAAAAAATCCGCGCTTAAATATCACTTCGGTAATAATTCCCACAACAACTAAACCGCCTAATAAATACACATAACTTAAATCCTTAATAATCCACATTTTTAATATCGCAAATAGTACAATTACCCCCAAGGCACCGTAAATATTAAGAAATATATTACTAATTGCACCAAGCGGACACAAATACTTACACCAAAACATTCTAAAAAACAGAGAGCCTAAAAATGTAATTACAACCGCAATAATAGCATAAACAAGCGTTATATCTGGATTTTTGAATAAATTAACCAATGCAAAATATGGATCGTATTGTTTACAAAACAACTCACTCATTGTCATTGTAAAGTATATAGTAAGAAACAACAAAACATATTTTAATAAACGCAGCGGTCTATCAATAACTTTCGGAATATCAAAACGAATTTTTAGCTTGTCGCCCAATCTTCCAATCCATTCCATAATAGTACCCAAAGGACAAACATAACTGCAAAACAATTTTCCAAAAAGCATTACGCCGACCAATAAACCTAAACCTAAAGCTACTTGGGTAGTACTCATTTGGCAAGACATTGTACCAAGCTGTAGTTTACTAAAAAATGACGAAATACCCCCAAACGGACAGTAAGCTTCAAAATCTTGGGCATATCCCGGATCAAAAAGAGGTCTTACTCCTACATAAACAACCAGTGCTAAAAATATAAGCTGAAATATTATTCGTATCTTATTTTTCATTAAAAGGCTCCGTTAAATAATACAAAAAGATTTTTATATCTAAATTACTAAAAAATATTCAAATTTCCTCAAAAACCCTCTTCGCGATTAATTATTTAACCAGAATCATTTTTTTGCTCTGATTAAAAATAGAATTGCCGGACAATTTATCAGATACCGTTAAATTATAAAAATAAATACCACTATTTATATTGGCTGCATTAAAGGTTAATTTATAGGTACCTCTATTTTGAATTTGGTTAACTATTGTTTCAACTTCTTTCCCTAATACATCAAATATCTTTATAGTAACAAAACCTTCCGATTTAAGTGTATAAGTGATCGTTGTTGTCGGGTTAAACGGATTTGGATAGTTCTGCATCAACGCAAAATTAGCAGGAATTTCCGTATTAACTTCTACTATGTCCGAATAGTGGTGAGTGCCGTCAAAATCAGTTTGCTTTAGTCTATAATAAACAACTCCGTTAAAATTTGTATTATCAACGTAATTATAGTTATTAATAACCGAAGAGGTACCTTTTCCGTTAATAAAAGCAATTTTTTCAAATCTTATTTTGTCAAAACTTCTTTCTATATCAAATCCGTAATTATTAGTTTCTGTTGCCGTAACCCAATTTAAATTAACTTTTCCGTCTATATTTTCGGCATTAAACGAGATCAGTTCAACCGGCACAATAAAATCGCCTATACGGGCAACATACATTTCGTCATCTCCGGCAGATGTAACTTGAAAACTTCCGAAATTAGCCGTATTGTTATAATATCCTGTTACAAAAGCGTTTCCTGCTCCGTCACACGAAACATCAGTACAAAAATCATCTGACGTACCGCCTCCGACATTAAAATATATGTGATCGTTATTATTATCAAGTAAAGTCATAAATGCATCTCTATCGCCGCTGCTTGCTAAAGTAGTTCCCCCCAATGTCATTGTACCATAAAAATTACCTACAACCCAAAATTTATTTCCTCCGGCTGCCGAAATACCGCTTGCCCTATCGGCTAAAGCCCCGCCAAAATGGTAAAAACTATTTAACGTGCCATCTAAACTATAACGGGCAACAAAGGCATCTTCCGATCCGTTACTAAACTGCATTACGTTGTTTACAATAACGGTATCGGTAAAATAACCCGCAATTGCTATTTCATTTTTAGTTGTTGAAATTTCTAAATCTGCCACCACAATATCTTTTGGACTTAAAAGTGTTTTAACCCATAAAAAATCACCGTTGGGTGAAAGCTTGCTAACAAATACGTCTTTTCCTGCCATACCCGTAGTTTGTAATGTACCAAAATTTGCAGTACCTTGATACATTCCCGCAATGTATATATTATTGTCATTATCAACTGCTATACCCCAACCTTCTTCTCCGCTGCTACTACTGCCGGCAGCTTTAACCCACAATAAATCACCGTTTGTATTATATTTTGCAACAAAAATATCTCTATCACCGTATCCGGTTAATTTATAGCCGTTAAAGTTAGCAGTATCAACACCTGCTCCGCCAAAGTACCCCACAACTAAATAGTTACCAAGATTATCAATTGTTATTCCGTTTCCTCTATCCTGCCTATAAGACGAACCTTTTTTTGCCCACAAAACATCACCATTGGGATTATATTTTACAACCACAACATCCCAGTTACCCGAACCGACTAAAGGAATACCGCCAAATATACTGTTTCCGTACAAACCGCCCGTAACGGCAATATTACCGTCTTGGTCAATTACCACATCTCTTCCTTCGGTTGTTACGTCTCCGCCTCCTTCGTGTGCCCAAACGCATTCACCTTGACCGTTATATTTTGCAACAAAATAATCTTTCATACCGGTATGAGTTATTGTAATACCATTCCCCATATTCAAGGGTTTACTTTGAAACTTGCCCGTTACATATGTATTAGCACCGGCATAATCTGTTGTAATACCGTATGCCATTTCTTCAAGCGGACCGCTTGGCGAGTTTACCCATTTGTAAGGTACGGAAGTAGCTTGCCCATTTGTGCAAATACTTCCGATTATCATTATTGAAATAAAGTATAATAAAGTTCTTTTCATATATTACTCCTTATTGTTGTTTATATTAAATTGGGTTGCCGTTAGCAACCCTCTGTTTATTATTTAATAAGAACCATTTTTTTTGTCTGTATATAGTTATCTACTTTAATTGTATAAAAATACACACCGCTGCTTAAGTTTTCCGCATTAAATTGAACCGAGTATTTTCCTGCCGACTGTTCGGAATTAACCAATTCGCAAATCTTTTGACCGAGCATGTTATAAACGCTTAATTCAACTTTACTAAAATTAACCAACGAATAATTAATTTTAGTTGAAGGATTAAAAGGATTTGGATAATTTTGATCAATATAAAAACTATTGGAAATTGTTGGTTCATCTACGCTAACTAAAGGATTAGTAGTATAAATTGAAGAATTTGAACCGCATACCCAAACAAAACCGCCATAATCATACTTGCAGCTATATAATGTATTTACTTTTACAACGTTTGTATCTACAATATCATTCCATGTATTCCCGTTATCCTCAGATTCATATACGTGATTTCCGCCCGTAAAACAAACTTTAGAAACAAACGAACCATCGTGGGTGCTAACATTAGTCATCGATATAGTTTTATCGGGTAATTCCAAATAATACCAATTTTTACCGCCGTCCGTTGTCTTAAAATTTAATGCCCCTGCAATATATCCTATATTTGAACCGGAAAAAGTTATTCGTTTTAATTCCGCAGTACTCGGTGCACTTGGCGGTATATTAAAAAGTGTAGCATTTTCCCAATTTATGCCGCCGTCCGTAGTATATTTTACAGTCTTATTTTTCCCGATCACAACACCGTTGTTTAAATCAGTAAAATATACGTCATTTAAATCAACTCCCGAATTTGGGTTCAATTGTGTCCATGTCTGACCGCCGTCCGTTGTTTTTATTAACGGATTTTCAATTTTTCCCGCAACAAAACCGGTGTTTTCATCCAAAAAATGCAACCCGTTAAAAGACAAGTTTAGCGAACTGGAATCTTTAGTAAGTGCAGTCCAAGTACTTCCGTTATCGGTAGATTTGCAAACTAAATTATTACTACGCGCCATGTAAATTGTATTATTGCCGAAAGGACTATCTCCAAAAAATTGAATTTCGTTAATTTTTGGTGATTTGTTATTTACAACCGCAAAACCGCCTTCAATAAATTCTTGTTTTGTTAAAGGAAAGTTAATTTTTACAAAAGCACCGGTAAATCCGCCTCCAAAAACCGTATAACCCGATAAGGTCAAATCATATAAAAAAGATGATGGATAAGGTACAATTAACTCCCAATTTACACCAAAATCGGAGGAATAAGCAACACAACCGGCATCACCAACCACCCATAAATTGTCACCGTTTCCGTGTATTGAAATAATAGGGAAACCTAATTGAGCCGGAACATACTCCCAATTAATACCGCCGTCTGTTGTTTTTAATATCATTCCGCCTTCATAACTGCTGCTTCCGCCAACGCAAAAACCATTATTTACATCCTTAAAATATATATCCTCAAAATTAACGTAAGTTCTTTGGTTTTCGGGTAATGTTTGATATTCCCAAGTTTGACCGCCGTTTGTTGTTTTTATATGAATTGTAGGCTGTAAACCTGCCGCTCTACTTCCCCAACCCGTTCCGTAGGCAACATTTTCGCTTACCATATAAACGCCCCAAATATCGCTGCGAGTATAATTAAATCCGCCTAAAGTAGGAGTAGGGGAATTTACCCAAGTATTTCCGTCCGTAGTATAGTATAACGTTCCTACATCTTTACCTGTTGCTACCCCTTTAGTAGGCGAATAAAAACTAAATGCCAATAAATCTTTTGATGCTTGTAATGTTTTTGTCCATGTAATACCCCCGTCAGTGGTTTTAAATATTTGCCCGCCCGAAGTAGCGGAAACCAAAGCTTGCCCGTTATTTACATCACTAAAATATAAATCTTTAACCATACCTGTAGCATCGGTAATCGGTAATTTAGTCCAAGTACTTCCGCCGTCTTTTGTAACCAAAACCTGTTTATCTGTACCTATATAGCCGTTCCAATTATCAACAAAAGTAATTGCGTATAAGGTGGTTGTAACCGGTGATTGCACTATATTCCAAGTAATTCCGCCGTTTTCGGTTTTATAAAGCAATCCGCCACCGCCGCAAGCAATACCTCTACTTGTATTAAACATATGAATATCAGTAATAGATTGAGCTTTACTTCCCGTTAAAGAAAGCCAATCTTTTGAATTTGTAGTAATAAAAGGTACAACAAAAATTAAAAATAAAGCAAACATTTTTTTCATGATAATTTCTCACTTTTTATTTAGCACTAAAGTTTTAACATATAACATTATTTATTCAACACTTAACACTCAACATTTAACATTATTTCCTTAAAAGCATTTTTTGCTTAATATTTTGATATTGTGCTGTACGAAATTCGCTTGATA
>CALGLM010000330.1 GCA_937930275.1 uncultured Ignavibacteria bacterium | reverse complement strand
TAGTAAGCTTCCATTTCGTCTGCACTAAGCCCTTTATCCCAAGGAAATACTAAATAATTATCTTTTTCTTTATCAAAATAGTATTCAACATGACATTGTGCACAAACCAAACTTCTCATTTCTTGGCGGGTAGCTTGATTAATATCTTTACCTTGTCTTTTGAATGCTTCAATTAAAGCCGGACGTGTAATACGTAAATTCATTGTTTTGGGGTCATGGCAATCTTGGCAACCTATCGGATTAATTATTTCTTCCCCTTTATCAATCCATTTGCCTTTATAAAACTCACCGATTCCTACTTTATTCATTAATCTTGGTACGTCGGTGCTTTTGCAAGTCCAGCAAGTTGCAGGTAATGGGCTTACTTTATTGCCGCCGGTTCTTAAAGTTTTACGAATATCTTCAATGGCATGTCCGTGTCCTCTTCCTTGTTTGTAATCTTTGCTAAACGGATAACCTGCCCACATAACAACAAGTTCGGGATATTTTTCTAAATAATCAACATCCTTACTGCCGCCGTGTTTGCTGGCAAAATCAGTGTTTAATGTACGTCTGTACGATTCGTACTCGCGGGGATAATTTTCGCCCCAAATTTCGTTACGAGGTTCAAATTCGCCAATCGGTTTTACTAATTGGAAAGTATATTCGGATTCACTTCTTCTTTCTATTATGGAAGATGCAAATAAGCCTATAAAAAATACGATAACAACAGTTGCAAAAAACAACAACCATGCAACCCATGGTTTACTTTTAATAATATCTTGTATTGGTTTCATATAAAATCCCTTTATAAATTATTGTTTCTTTTCTTTTTCAATAGAAGAACGGAGCCAATCCGGCAAAATAGGTGTTAACTTTGGTACTAATGCATATGGTGCGGATGAGAGGCTGTTTACTCTTCCGTGTGGAGTTTCTCTGTGGCAATCCCAACAGTAGGTTTCTTCTTTGTTAATAATCATTTTGTTGCTAATGGCGCGTAAGGATACCGGATGAATTAAATCGGTATGGCATCTAATACAATTTTCTTGAACTGCTTTTTTACCGGCTTCTTTAATTTGAATTACTTGCGGTTCTAATCTAAAAGTAAACATAGTTGCATGGCGAAGCCCGTCTTTGGCTTTAAAATAATATTTGTTTACAAAGTTATCCTGAGGAACGTGACAATCGTTGCAAACGGTTACTCTACCATGGCTTCCCCTTTCCCAAGTAGCATACTGGGGAGACATAATATGGCAATTTACACAGGCTTTAGGATCGTCTGATAAATAAGAAACCGCATTTGATATTTTCAGAACGGTTAAAGTTAAGCCCGTAAAAATACCAAGTAAAATAATTACCGGAAATTTCCATTTATCAGGAGGTAAAATATGGTAGATTAGTCTTTTTAATAGCCCCTGCTTGTCTGTTTTGTTACTCACGCATCACCTTTAAGTTAGTAATCAGAATAATTTATCTGCTTTAATAATTTATGAAAAATATTATTACAAATCAAGAAAAATCGTTAAGTAGCATTATGAATATAAAGAAAAACTTTTAAAAATAAAAATTTAGAATTAAAGGTAAATTTTGAAATTAATAAGCAACTTTTAAATTAGTTGTTAGTCTAAATAATAAACAAAAAATTGAAGGTTTATGAAAAATATTTACATAATAACGGTACTTTTATTTATCTCTATTTTTTTAGAAGCTAAGATAAATAATACTCCTTTGCTAATTAATAAATTAAGATCACCAATTTCGGTTGACGGTAATTTGACCGAAGATATATATAAAGGCGAACCTGTTTGCGATTTTATACAGAGAGAGCCTAACGAAGGAGAGCCAAGCAAAGAAAAATCGTGTGTTTGGCTGTTTTATGATGAAAGCAATGTTTATATTTCGGCTATGTTGTACGATTCAAAACCTGAAGAAATTAATACTATTATTGCAAGAAGAGACAATAATTGGGATTCTGATTTATTCATGGTTTATTTAGACCCATATTTTGATAAACGTACGGGATATTATTTTGGAGTAAACCCGGGGGGCGGACTAAATGACGGCATTTTATATAACGATAGCTGGGATGACAGCAGATGGGACGGTATTTGGGAAGCTAAAACTAAATTGACTGGTAACGGTTGGTCTGTTGAAATGAAAATTCCTTATTCTCAGTTAAGGTTTAATAGTGCCGAAGAAATGATATGGGGTATTAATATTTCTCGAAGAATTAAACGATTAAACGAGCGCGCTTATTATGTTATGGTTCCAAGCAAAGAAAGCGGCTTTGTAAGCCACTTTGCAGAACTTAAAGGTTTAACCGGTATAAAACCTAAGCAAAGATTTGAATTATTGCCTTATGTAGTTCAAAAAGCCCAATACATACAACACGATAAAAATGACCCTTACTATAAGGGAGAACAATATAAAACATCCTTCGGTGTGGATTTTAAAGTCGGTTTGGGAAGTAACTTAAATTTGGATGCTACTATAAATCCGGATTTCGGACAGGTTGAAGTTGACCCGGCAGTTGTTAATTTAAGTGCGTTTGAAACCTATTATGACGAAAAAAGGCCTTTCTTTTTAGAAGGAACAAATATATTTGAATTTGGGTGGGGCGGAGTGAATAACCATTGGGGATTTAATTTTAGCTGGCCATCTCTTTTTTATTCAAGGCGTATTGGTCAATCGCCCAGAGTTTCGGTTGATGATGATTACGATTATATAAAATATCCCTTAGAAACAAGAATATTGGGAGCAGGAAAATTAACGGGTAAAATAGGCGAAGATATTAATATAGGCGTATTATCTGCTTTAACCGAACGTACTTATGCAAAATATAAATTTAACGGAGTTGAAAAAGAATCGGAAATAGAACCGTTTACCTCTTACTCGGCTTTTAGAATTCAAAAAGAATTTAATAGCGGAAAACATAGTTTAGGGTTTATGGTAACTTCGGTTAATAGAGATTTAAGCAATTCTATAATGAAAGATAAATTTGCAAAAGATGCCTTTACTTTTGGTTTTGACGGCTGGACTACTTTAGATGATGATAATACATATGCACTAAGTGCAGCAGTTATGGGTAGCTATATACAAGGTGAAAATCAATTTATAACACGCTTGCAAAAAGCTCCTTATAGATACTACCAAAGACCGGACGCAGAGTATGCCACTTTGGATACCTCATTAACATCTTTATCAGGAATGTTTGGTCGGGTTATTTTAAATAAACAAAAAGGAAATTTTTATTTGTTTTCATCACTTGGGTTTATCACCCCTGGTTTTGATTATAATGATATGGGAATTCAATTTTGGGCTGATAAAATTAATTATTCATTAGTTTCCGGATATAGGTGGTTTGAAACAGACGGTACTTTTAGAAGAAAGAGTATATATTTAGCTCATTTTAGAGATTATGATTTTGAGGGGAATATTTATCGTAACGGTTTGATGGTTTTTTCTAACGGTCAGTTTGAAAACTATTACGGATTTGATCTTAATGCAAGTTACGGATTTAGTACTTTTAATAAATCAGTTACAAGAGGCGGTCCTTTAGTTAAAAATCCGGAATATTACAGCGCATCGGTTGGTTTTTATTCCGATGATAGAGAAAAGATTTATTTTTACAATAATATTTACTTTGAAGGACAAGTAAACGGAAACGGTTATTTTGAATTTTCTCCACAAATTTATTGGAAACCTAATTCATCACTTAGTTTTTCTTTTAATCCTGCTTTTTCGGTAAATAGAGAAGAAGGACAATATGTTGATACGTTTGATGATATGTATGCAACATCTACCTTTAATAAAAGATATGTGTTCGGCGAGTTAAATCAAAAAACAATTTCTGCAAGTATTAGATTGGATTGGACTTTTAATCCCACAATGAGTCTGCAACTTTATTTACAACCGATGATTTCTGTTGGTGATTTTAGCGAATTTAAGGAGCTTGCTGCTCCTAAAACCGATAGATTTAATGTTTATGGTCACGGTAGTTCAACCATAAGTTATAATAAAGATGCTGATGAATATACGGTCGATCCGGATGGTAACGGAAATGCAGCTAATTTCTCTTTTTCCAACCCTGATTTTAATTTTAAATCATTACGCGGAAATGTGGTTTTTAGATGGGAGTTTTTACCCGGTTCGGTTTTTTACTTGGTATGGAGTCACGATCAAACAGATTTTGCAGAACCCGGTCAATTTAATTTAAGACGCAGCTTAAAAAATTTGATGAATGCAAAAAGCGATAATGTTTACATGGCTAAAATTACATATTGGTTTGATGTTTAGTTGATTTAAGATTATTTTTACTGCGTTTAATTATACTTGGTTTTTATTTTTCCATCCGCAATAACAACAATTAAAAGTAATTTAAAATAAAAAAGCCCCGGCAAGTTGAAGAAACTGCGGGGCTTTTTAAAGAAGTTTCTTTTTATTTACTTAATATCATCTTTTTAACTAATACGGTATTTCCTAAGTTTAACGAGTATAAATAAACTCCGGATGAAACAATGTTTCCTCTTTGGTCTCTACCGTCCCATCTTACTTCATAAACACCTTTACCGTTAATTTGAAGATATATCGTTCGTATCAATTGACCTAAAGTATTATAAATATGAATTTCTGCATCTTCGTGAATATCTGCATTAACCATAATTTTTATAGTAGTTGAAGGGTTAAACGGATTAGGATAATTACCTATAAGTTCAAATGACGAAGCCGCAATAAGTTGTTTTGTTTCCTGCTCTTCAATATCACCGACTATTCCGCCCGTAAAACTTGTAAATTGTGTAATAACCATATATTGTCTGCTTAAAGTTATTATTTGCTGCTTAATAGCTAAAGCTTCGGGCGAGTTGGGGTTTAAATTATTATAAAGAACCAATAAATGCTCAATTTTTGTTTTAGCCCATATCTTCGGTAAAAATTGGTAATCGGGTAATTCGTTGCCGGTTAAATCCAAATTGTAATTATACTCAACCTGATTACCGAATGCATTTCCTTTAAATTTAATATTTACAACCGTTGGTTCAATGTATCTTCCCGAAATAATTAATTGTGTTCCTTTGTACATGTCGGGTAAATTTTGAGGGTAAATTTCCAAAGTTACATTAGGACTAACACTAATTTGCGGATCAAGCAACACGGGGTTACGAATTGTTAAATAAAAATCTGAAATAGCTTGTTGTAGTTGGGTTGTGCCTACAAAATATGCAAAACCTTTGTTGTTTGTAGAAATTATATTTAACAGTTGTTGATTTACATAAGCTCCGACTCCGAACGAATATAAACAAATAGTAGTATCTGTGCTACTAATAATGTTATTTATATGTTGGCTTAATTCGGTGGGAACTGTAATTCCCATTGTCGGTTCACCATCGGTAAAAAATAAAATAATATTGGCATAAGTAGAGCCCGAATTTGTAAATTGCGGCACGGCAGTATCAAATGCTCCGGAGATATTTGTTGAACCTGAAGCACTTAATCCGTTTATAAAATTAAGTGCAGATTGAATATTTTCGGGACTGGCAATAACATGAGCCGGTTGAAAGGGTGTAACGTAAGTCGAAAAAGCTATCAAATTAAACATATCACCCGGGTTTAAATTATTTACTACAAAACGGGCGGCTTCTTTTGCTTGATCCATAGCAACTCCGTACATGCTGCCCGATTGATCAATAATAAAAGTGAACCTTTTGTTAATTGTGCCTGAATTTTGGTTGGGATCGGGTTCGGCAACAAAAGTAAAAAATCCTTTTCCGTAACTATCCGGCACAACACTATCCGGTAAAAATGTGCTAAATCCGAATAAACCTAATTCGGATAATGACAGATTATAATTTACATCATAGTTTTTGCTTGCCGGTTCTTCATATAATTCATAATAAATGTAACCAAGATTTCCGGTATTGGAAATAGTTGCTCCTGTATGGCTTGTAAAATTTAAACTATC
>CALGLM010000329.1 GCA_937930275.1 uncultured Ignavibacteria bacterium | reverse complement strand
AAGCAGGGCTTGTGTCGGGTGTTCATGTAACCCATCTCCGGCGTTAATTATATTGCAATTAGAAATACGTGTTAAATAAGTAGGTACTCCCGCCGATTCATGCCTAACAACAATCATATCAACTTTCATTGCTTCTATGTTTTTAATCGTATCTTTAAATGTTTCACCTTTTTTTGTGCTACTATTACTTGTTGCAAAATTAATTGAATCTGCAGAAAGTCTTTTTTCTGCTAATTCAAATGAAATTCTTGTTCTTGTTGAATTCTCGTAAAACAAATTTACTATCGTTTTGCCTTGTAAAGTCGGTACTTTTTTAATCGGTCTCTCTAAAACTTCTCGAAATGTAACCGCCGTATCGAGTATTAATTGAATATCTTCTTTAGGTGTATTATATAAACCTAATAAATGCCTACTTGAAAGTCCCATTTTAATTCCTATTCTTTTGAAACATCAACTAAATAAACTGCATCCTCGTCATCTACTTCCTTCATCCTTACTCTAACCTCCTCATTTATTGAAGTCGGAGTATTTAACCCTACAAAATCTGCTTTAATTGGTAATTCTCTATGTCCTCTGTCAACAAGAACGCATAATTTTACAGTTGCAGGTCTCCCTAAATCCATTATAGCATTTAATGCGCTGCGGACGGTTCTACCTGTGTACAGCACATCATCAATCAAAATAATATCTTTGTCATTCACATCAAAAGTGATATTTGATACTGAAACTTGCGGTTGTTTAAGACGAGTTCTAAAATCATCTCTATACAATGTTACATCCAAAACTCCGTATCCTGGCGTAAAATTTTCAATTTCATTAATTTTATCAAGTATCCTTTTTGCTAAAAATTCCCCTCTTGTTCTCATTCCCAAAATAATGATGTTTGTAGAACCTTTACTCTTCTCAATAATCTCGTGTGATAAGCGAGTAATAGTTCTATTTAAGCCTGTTTCGTCAATTAATTTAGATTTTATTTTCATAAATAAAAATACCCCATTGACCTAAGTCGCTGGGGTTCTCCATATAATTTTTTAATATGTTGTTTATCATTACCTTATTTACCTCACGGGATAAATTTAAAGGATAAAAAAAAGGGTCACTTAAGTGACCCTTTCAAATTTGATTAGTTAATAACCTTAAATTCAATTCTTCTGTTCATTGCACGTCCGTCTGCAGTCTTGTTATCCGATATAGGATTCTTTTCGCCGTAACCGACAGTTTTAATTCTATCAGCTTTAACACCACGAGCTACTAAGTAGTTTTTAACTGCGTCTGCACGTTTTTCAGATAATTTCTGATTTGAAGATTCGCTACCGATATTATCAGTATGACCTTGAATTTCAACCTTAATTTCCGGATTTTGTAACATTACCAATGCGGCATGGAACAAAATAGGATATGATTCGGCAGTAAATTTAGTACTATTGTTATCAAAGTTGATACCAACTAATACCCATGTTTCATCTTTTGAATTGTAGCCATAAGCTGAATTATTTACACCGCCGTCAATTTTGGCAGGAACTTCTTTTACTATCTCACGAGGTATATATTTTTTAACTATGTTTTCAATTCTTTCATAGTCAACCGGATCATTTGGATTATCAATTTTGATTCCGTCATATAATTGGCAAATTTTTGAAGGTTCGCCTTTATCGAAGAAATAGTTAACTCCTAAATCAAAAGTTGCATAGGAATCAAAAGAACCGCCTAATAAACCGCCGCCAGGTCCTGCTCCGTAAGCACCGTCAAATTTAGTATTAGCTAAGGTTGCAAAGCTCAATTCACCTACTAAATTCCAGTTATCGTCGATTCTATATTCAGCACCAAAACCAAAATTTATAAAGTGGTCAAATTGATTATCACCGATAGCTTTTGCATCAGGTCCGTCTTTAGGTGAATATAACCCACCGCCTAAACCGGCAACAATGTAAGGAGAAATTATTTCGCAAGGCGCAAAATAATACATTACATCAACTTGTCCTGATAAAAAAGTAGTAGAAGCTTTTTGTTTGTTATTTGCTGCTAAAGGATAAAAACCTTCTAAATACAAGTATCTTACAGTACCTTTAATAGCAACATGTTCGCTAAAGTATCTGCGGATTGATAAATGCCCACCATAATTAATGTTGGAAGTCCAACCTAAATTATGATTGATATACTTAGGATAAGTAAATCCAAATCCAACCGACCAAGCATCTTTAACAACCTGAGCTTCAATCGAGAAGGTAAAAACTATTACAAAAAAAGCTATTAGGGTAGTTATTTTTCGCATTTCTGCCTCTCTTATATTAAATAAATTTTTGACAATTTTTAAATAAAACTTTAAGTAATTTAAATTAATTAAGCAAATAATGCAAATATTTTTTTGATTTTTGATAAAATATTTGCATATTTTATAACAAAACAACTAAACTCTTTAAAAATGTTCAATAAATTTATGATTATTTTTCAAATAATTCAAAAAAAATTAAATAATTTCCTATATTTTTTCGGGTTTATTCTTGAAACTATTATAAATTTATTACTATTTTTTAAGCAAAAACAAGTTACGGTTGCTGTTCTATTGCGGCAAATATTATTTACAGGTTTTGAATCATTGGGACTAATTGCTGTTACTGCTGTAATTATCTCCGGCATGGTTATTATTCAGGGGAATTCAATCACCCCTAACTTTATTTCTTCTCCCTTAATTTATACTATATTAATTTCTATCGTTACGCGCGAATTAAGCACATTACTTACGGCTCTTTTTGTCGTTTCAAGATCAGGGGCGGCAATTGCTACCGAATTAGGAAATATGGTCTTAAACGAAGAAGTTGATTCCTTATTAAGTATTGGCATTTCCCCTTTTACTTATTTAGTAATTCCCAGACTTATAGGTGTTGTTATTTCGGTATTTGTACTAAGTGTTTACTTTAATATTTTCGGCTTACTCGGAAGTGCATTGTTAACTCAAGCTATTTATGATCTCCCATTTTCAAGTTTTATAAATAATGCCTTTGCCGAATTATCTTTTATAGATGTTGCGAGTAGTTCAATTAAAGCAATTTTATTTGGTTTTGTAATTTCAATTATTTGTTGTTACCATGGATTAAAGGTTTCCAACGCATTAACCGAAGTACCTCAAAGGACATCCAAAGCAGTTGTTCATTCTATAGGAACTATTGTTATTATAGATATTTTAGTTTCGGTGCTTTTTTATGTTTAAAAATCTTAGACTCGAAAATATTTTAATTACTGATTCAGAGACTACTTTAATTGATAGTCTTTCTTCTACAATTGAATTACAATCTACTGTATTAATGCTTGCAGATAATAGTTTTGCATTAAAATCTTTAATCAAATCTATTGGTGGCATTTATCCTCCAAATTCAGGTCGAATATTATTGGACGATATTGATATTTTTTCAAATGATAGGATTAATGAAGATTTAATAAAAAAGAATATTTCATTTATTTTTGAAAAAGGTGCATTACTTTCTAATCTTAGCATATTGCAAAATTTGCTTTTAACTTTAGATTTTCATTTCCCAAACGAAGACCATAATAAAAAAATTAAAAGAATTAACGCCTATTTAAATGAATTTGAATTAAACATAAACCTTAATGATAGACCTTCACAATTAAATATTGAACAAATTAAACTACTCGGGTTTATAAGAGGACTGCTTTCGGAGCCTGAAATAATAATTTATGATGAACCATTTAGATACACTGACGCCAACTCGAAAAAAATAATAATTCGCAAGATGAAAGAACTAAAAGGAAACAATATAACTCAAATAATAAAAACTCAATTCAACGAAGATTTTGTAAAATTCTGTAATTTAATTTACTATATTATTAACGGAAAATTGATTTTTTCAGGAAGTCTTAAAGATTTCATCAACTCTCAATTTGAATTTAGAGGTTAGTTTTGAAATTACGACTAAAATATACCGGACTATTCGTCTCCTTTTTTGTAGTAATTGCCTTTGCAATTATTCTTTTTACTGTATATATTTTAACTGCCAATAAAAGAATATTCTCGGAAAAAGTATTATTTCATACTTCGTTTGAAAATTCAATCGGATTATCGGAAGGGGCACCGGTTTTTTTTAAGGGGTTTAAAATCGGTTTTATTGAAGATTTTTATCTCGATGACAAAAACAAAGTTATTACTAATTTTTATATTTTTAAGGAATATGTTAATAAAATAGCAAATCGTTCAGTAATAATTAAATCGGTTCATCCTATTACTTCGGTTTCAAATATTGAAATTATTCTATTACCTGACGGAATAATTAGCCCGTCAAACTACTATCAAATTTTATCTTCTGATTTTTATCAAGGGAAAAAACTGCTATCTGAGAACAACCTATCAATTACGGGGGCGGATAAACTTTCATATATAGTAAACAACCTTAATTCCGTACTTATTGATGTTAATAACATTATCGCAAAAGATTCGGCAGCTAACAACAGGAGCATATCACAAGTTCTTAATTCCGGACTTGCTATTTTAGAGCAAACCGAAAAATTACTTAAAATGCTTAACGGAACGGAAACAAATCCCGGTGAATTACTCCTCTCTTTCAAAAATTTTTCAAAAACCAGTGCAGAACTTATCAAGACATCGCAATTGATGAATAAAACATTGTACTCTATGGATACATTAACAAATGCTTATAAAAATCCGGAGGGTTTACTTGCAAAAATGATTGACCCAACCGGTGAAAACATTGTTAACCCCACTACTAAAGTACTTGGTGAATTGCAAGTTTTGTTAAGTGAACATGAAAAATTTGCAAATTACTTAAACTCAAAATCATCCGAGATTTCTATTTTACTTCAAAAACTTGATTTTACGCTAATTAAATTAAATACAACTTTGGAAGGAATTAATAATAACCCTTTAATTAGTTCGGGTATAAGCGAAGAAAAAGTTAAAATACCTTTAATTTATTCACCTTTAAAATAAATATTATGAAACGGTTATTAATACCTTTAGTTTTTTTAATGTCTTTCATCATTTTAGGATGTTCTGTTACATCAAACATAAACAACAATCAAAACAATATCAAAAATATAAACTATTTAACAAATTCAGCTAAAAATTTTATAAAAAGTGATAATTACAAAGCAGCTTTACCTTGTTTATTATCGGCATATAATAATTCATTGATGCTTAATGATAATAATATTTTATTTAATTTAGCTTTTGCAATAGCAACTTCATATTATTACACTAAAAACGATACTTTATTTTTCATATGGTCGCTAAAAGCAAAAAGCCTAAATAGCAATAATTTCGAACTATATAGTGCCAAAGAATTATTCTTTTCAATTGATACTTTATATACACATTCAAATTTTAGTAAATTAGCAAGTATAAAAATACCAATTACTTATGAGCAATTATATCCTGATGAATATATAATAGCTGTCTCAAAAGTTACCTATGCTTCAGTTGTTAAAAATAATTCCGTAAACAATTACTTAACCTCGTTACTGAATATAGGGGGAAATAAATCCGTTTATTATTTGGAAACTAAAGCTTATATTTGGTATATGCTTGGTGAAATACTTTCGCTAAATAACAAAAACGATGAAGCAATTTACAATTATACTTGTGCTATTAATGCTGCAATAAAAACTAATTATTATTCTATTGCAGCTGTTAGTTATGAAAAATTAGGGAATATATTTAGTATTTCCGATAAAAATAAAAGCAACGAATATTATGTAAAAAGTTCAGACTTTTATCTATTATGTAACGACTTATATAAATCAAATGAAATGTTATTAAAATGTAAACAAATTAACTAATTAAAGGATACTTATGAAGAAAATATTATTTTTTATCTTATTATTACCAATAACTTATAGCTTTGCACAAAATTGGCAAAAAGTAGACTCTGTTTTCGCCCCTAACGGAATTGGTGTTTGCTCTTTCTCATCTCCTTTTTTAATTGATTATGACGGAGACGGTTATAAAGATGTTTTTTTGGGAAGTACCGATAATAGAGTAAAATTTTTCAGAAATAAATCTTCTGCAACTTTACCTCCTACATTTTCAATTAATGAACTATTATTAGATCAAATTTATGCCAACGGTTACCAGTATACCAACTCTTACTATCCTGTATTGGCTGATTTAGATAACGATTTGTTAGACGAACTTATTATTGGCGGATATAACGGATTTTTGCTTTATAAAAACAAAGGTACTTATTTAGAACCAAATTGGGTTAAAATTGATTCGATATTTGCTTCTGTAAATAATTTAATAGGAACAGATGCTAAACCAGCTTTCGTAGATATTGACGGAGACGGAGATTTAGATTTATTTGCAGGAATTGGCGAATCACTTTTTGGTGGTCCTGATGCCGGAATAACGATCGGTTTTAGAAATGACGGCACACCTACTAATCCTTCATTTAGACAAGACAATTCTTTGACGACCGGTTTACCGGATGCAGGATATAACTCTTATCCGACATTTGCCGATTTGGATAATGACGGCGATTATGATTTACTAATAGGTAGAGATTTGTCGTCTCTACTTTATTACAGAAATACCGGTAGCAGAACTGCTCCGATTTGGACTGCAGCCAATAATGTATTTGGTATTGTAGAGACATCTACTTATTGGAAAAATCCATGTTTAGCAGATTTAGATAATGACGGAGATTATGATTTGCTTTACGGAACTGCTGACGGAAATTTATATTACTACCAAAATGCGGGAACTATTACTTCTCCGAGCTTTTTGTTAAAAACAGAATATTTTAGAGTGATTAAAAACAACGGAAGCGGTGCAACGGTTTCTATTGCCGATATAGATAATGACGGTGATAATGATTTTATAAGCGGGTCTTGGACGGGAAAAGTTAACTACTTTAAAAATAACGGAAATAAAACAACTCCAAGTTTTATTCCTGCAACTTCATCGTTTACTGGGTTAACTCCCGGTTCCTATTCTGCGCCTATTTTTGTGGATTTGGAAAAAGATGGTGATTATGACATAGTATCCGGAGCTCTAAGCGGAAAATTATTTTATTATGTAAACAACAATAATTCATTCCAAGCGAATACTACGTTATTTGCTAATATTACTGTTAGCGGTTTTAGTTACCCTGCTTTTTGCGATATTGATAATGACGGCGATATTGATATGTTGCTCGGAGGTGAATCAAGCGGTGAAACTTCATTTTATGTAAACAATCAAGGTGTTTATACTTTGGATAATACTTATATACGCGATATTGTATTCCCCTCAAATACAAGACCGACATTTTCCGATATTGATAATGACGGCGATTACGATTGCATATTTGGCAAATCAAACGGGGATATAATAATGTATGAAAATATTGGTACAATTGAAGCACCAAGATGGGAATTGAATTCGGAAATATTCACGGGTATAAAGGTTAAACAAAATGCCGCTCCTTGCTTTGCCGATTTTGACAATGATAAACGAAAAGATTTAATTGTTGCTGAATATGACGGAAATTTTACGTTTTACAAAAATTTATTTGCGTTGACTTCAGTAGAAGATGACAATTTTAGTACTTTACC
Organism: uncultured Ignavibacteria bacterium; assembly: GCA_937930275.1. Classification (GTDB taxonomy): domain Bacteria; phylum Bacteroidota; class Ignavibacteria; order Ignavibacteriales; family Melioribacteraceae; genus JAEXOD01. The sequence goes on along the minus strand of CALGLM010000329.1, from coordinate 26,643 downwards.
AAAAAGTTTTTCATTTGGTAATTATCCTAATCCGTTTAATCCGGAGACAACTATTCAATTTAATTTACCTTACAATGCAAACGTTTCAATAAATATTTTTAACTCGTTAGGTCAATTAATAACAACTTTAGTTAGCAAAGATTTTAATGCGGGTATTAATCGAGTAGTTTTTAATTCAAACTTGTTTAATTTGTCTTCCGGAATATATTTTTATTCAATAGATGTAAAATCCGATTTTAATAATAGCATATATACAGGCAAAATGATTTTAATGAAATAAGGCATAAGGGGAATAGTTTTTACAAACATTCCCCTTCCCTTTTCTCTTTTTTCTTTTCAACAGGGTAAAAAAAAAGTATTTTTTTACTTCTCGGCAACAAATTCCCATTAATTCCGTCTTAAAAATTGCAAATATTAATATTTGTTAAAAAACCAGAAAAATAAACTAAATATTTTAGGGGTAAAATATGAAAAACTATTTACTGTTTTGCATAGTAATACTTTATACTAATGTAAGCATTACTAAAGCAGAAGAATTAAATTTTATCAAAAATGTTAAAATTTCTAAAACTAACGAAAAAATAACTATTGATGCCTTTCTTACAGAAAGTGTTTGGCAAAGTAAAGGATTTACAGGACTAATTCAGCAAGATCCGGTTCAAGGAGTTAATCCCACGCAATTTTCAGAGATGTGGGTTACATATGATGACGAAGCTTTTTACTTTGCGGCGAAATATTATGATTCTCATCCTGATTCTATTATAGCGCGACTTGTGAGAAGAGACTTTATTTGGGGAGACCCTTCTGACGGTTGTGTTTTATATCTTGACCCTTTCGGTGATAAAAGAAACGGCTATTTTTTCTATGTTTCGGCAGCAGGCGGAATTGCGGACGGACTTATTGAAAACGATACTAAACAACCAAATGATTTAACTTGGGATGCAGTTTGGGAAGGTAAAGCAAGAATTGACGAGAAAGGTTGGTATATTGAAATGAAAATTCCATATTCTCAAATAAGATTTAAGGATTCAGAAATCCAAAATTGGGGAATAAATGTGGAAAGATTTATTAGCAGAAACGCCGAAACCGATATGCTTGCTTTTACTCCTCGTAATGAAGCGGGATTTACATCTCGATTTCCCGTTCTTATTGGTTTAAACGGAATAAAAACATCCAGAGGCTTTGAATTATTACCATATATTACCGGAAAAGCCGAATACGTAGGAAACGACCCGAGTGATCCTTTTAATCCGGGTAAAAAATATGAACCGGGAATTGGTGTAGATATTAAAGCCGGCTTAGGAAGTAGTTTAATGTTAAACGGTACTATAAATCCGGATTTTGGACAAGTTGAAGTAGATCCTGCAGTTGTTAATTTAACCGATGTTGAATCGGCTTTTGAAGAAAAACGCCCTTTTTTTACTGAAGGTGTAACTGTATTTCAATTTGGTAGAGGCGGAATTAATAATAACGTAAATTATGCATGGTCATTACCTAATATTTTTTATAGTAGAAGAATAGGTCGAGCCCCTCAAGGGATGCTCCCTAATTATGATTATGCAGACGTTCCTAACGGTACACATATTTTAGGCGCTGCAAAAATAACGGGCAAAGTTTTTGATGACTGGAGAATTGGTACAATACACGCTGTTACAAAGCGGGAATTTGCCGACATTGAATTGAACAAAATTCGCTCTGATATCGAACTTGAACCATTAACTTATTACGGGGTATTAAGAATCCAAAAAGATTTTAATAGCCGTAAACAAGGATTTGGTATTCTTTCAACTTTTACGAATAGATTTTTTAAAGATGATAGATTACAAAGCTTTATTAATAAAGATGCTTTAGTAGTTGCTGCAGACGGTTGGACGAATTTAACCGAAGACGGTACATATGTGCTTTCCGGATGGGGTGCTTTAAGTAGAATTAGCGGAGATAAAAATAGAATTATTGCTGTACAACAAAACGCCGGTCATTATTTCCAACGTCCTGATGCTACTCATTTAAATGTGGATACTAATGCTACTTCGCTAACCGGTTTTTCGGGGCGTTTAGTCCTTAATAAAAATCGTGGAGCTTTTGTTTTGAATTCTGCAATCGGATTTGTAAGTCCAAAGTTTGAGATAAACGATTTGGGTTTTAACTCGTTCAGTGATTTAATTAATGCACATATTTATACCGGATATAGATTTAATACTCCTACTAAGTATTACCAAAATGCCGGTTTTACGCTTGCCACATATGCAAATTATGATTTTGGCGGTAATATTACTGCCAATAGTTATAATTTTGGATCGTATATTACTCTTCCTGATTTATACGGAGCAAACTTTAATATTAGTTATTCACCGGCTACTTATAATGCTCGTAAAACTCGCGGCGGACCTTTAACAAGAAATCCGATTTCCCGAGCTGCAAGTTTTAATGCTTATTCAGATAATAGGCTTTGGTGGGTAATTTCTTTCGGCGGACTATACCGCAACGGTGAAGATTCAAAAACTATAGATTTTTATACCGGTTTTGAGTTTAAAGTTACTCCAACCTTAACTCTACAATTTAACCCGGAAATAATTGCAGAAAATTACAACGCACAATGGTTAACATCATATTCTGATAATACTGCAACCGAAACTTATAAAAGGCGCTATGTTTTTGCTAATTTAAAGCAAAACACGGTTGTTGCCGAAGTTCGGGCTGATTGGATTATCACATCAGATTTAAGCTTACAAGTATATTTACAACCCTTAATAGCTGCAGGTAAGTATGATAATTTTAAGGTACTAAAACATCCCAAATCTTATAATTTTATGAAATACGGTGAACAAGGTTCTTCTCTAATTAAAACGACCTTTGAATCAGGTTATTCTATTTATACACTTGATGCTGACGGAGAGGGACCAAGCAACCCTAAAACTATCGGAGACCCAAATTTTAATTACATTTCTTTACGTGGAAGTGCCGTTTTACGCTGGGAATATTTACCCGGTAGTACTCTTTATTTTGTTTGGACACAAAGCAGAGAAAATATTGAATCTACGGGTGATTTTGAAATGGGTCACTCGTTCGATACTATGATGAGCATAAAACCGGATAATATATTTATGATAAAAATTAGTTATTGGTTATAATTCACCCTAAAAATAATTTAATTAATTATTTAATATTTCGGTAAGCAAATTTAATAACGACCTCCTATTAAATGGTTTTGCCAAGTAATGAGAACAACCTTTTGATAAAAACTCTTCCCTATCACCTATCATTGTGTATGCGGTTACCGCAATGATAGGTGTTTTTATATAATTGGGATGTTCTCTCAATTTTGCTGTAACTTCTAAACCGTTCATCCCGTTCCCTAAGTTAATATCCATAAGTATTAAATCGTAATTATTTAAATCACAAATATTTAAAGCTTCTAATCCGTTTGAAACAGTATCAATAAAGTAATTTTTACTTAAATAGGCTTTAATTAAACTTCTATTTATCTCTTCATCTTCTACATATAATATTTTTTTATTTTTTTCGTTACTAAATAAAAATTTATTAACTTGTGTCACATTTTCGGCAATTTCTTTATTAAACACTGCAGCCGGAATTTTGACAATAAATGTAGAACCTTTATTTATTTCGCTTTCAACGGATATTAAGCCCCCCATTATTTCGGTCATTTTTTTCGCAATTGTTAATCCTAACCCAGTACCTTCAAAATTTCTACTCCAGCCCTCACTTGCTTGTCTAAACTCATCAAATATAATTTCTTGTTCTTTTTCGCTAATGCCTATTCCGGTATCGGATACTTTAATATAAACATATCTAAGATTATCAATAATCTCTTCGCCTGTTTCAATTTTAACATCACCTTTATTTGTATATTTTATTGCATTATTTAAGATATTATCTAAAATTCTACACAATAATCTTTCATCAAGCAATGCTGAAATTGATTTATTGTAATATTTAACAGAAATATTCTTTTTCAAAGATAGATCTTCATTTCTTTTAATACAAAGCTTAATAATATCATCTAAATCAACAGCTTTTTCATTCTTTTTAATTTGTTTGGCTTCAGTATTTGCTAAATCTAATATTAACTGCAAAGTTTCGCTCAACCTCTTACCGGAATCCATTATATCTTTTAACATCTTTTTTTGTTCGATGTTTTGAATCTCATCTAAAAGTATATCTGCATAACCTAAAATTCCCATTAAAGGTGTTCTAAGCTCATGACTCATATTTGCCAAAATGCTGGATTTTAATCTATTTATCTCTTCAGCTTTTTCTTTAGCAGCTTTTAATTCTATTTCGGCATGTTTTCTCTCGGTTATATTATGTCCTATTGCCGAAAGACCTGTTATTGCCCCGTTGGAATAAATCGGATTAAGAAATACTTCATAATAGTCTAATTTGCTGTTCTTTTCAATTATAAACTCAAACCAAGTACGCTTTCCTCTTAGGGTTATTGAATATTTATCCTGCCAAAATTTTTTATCTTCTTCGTTAAAAATTTCTAAAGCATTACTATCTTCTTTAACTTCACATAAATATATTTCTTTACAAAATTGCTTATATAATGTATTAGCAATAATAATTTTCAAGTCATTATTGATTGACCATATAAGCTCGTTTCTATTATTAATTAAAGAATCTAAATTAGCTGAATATTCTTTAATAATTCTTTGTGCTCGTTTTCTTTCTTCAATTTCTTTTTCAAGCGCAACATTTTTTAATAAAAGCTCTTTTTCCGAACGTTCGGAATCAGCCATTTTATCTTCAAGTTTCCTTATCAACGCTTCGTTATATTCTTTTAATACAATATGTTCATCATATATTTTTTCGTCACTGCCTGCGCTTGTTCTTTTTTCTGCGGAACTTAAAATTGTTTCTATTTCTTCAATCAAAACGTCCGGATCAATCGGTTTTAGCCAAAATCGATCTGCACCTAAACTTAATGCAAATTCCTCATCTTTTGGATCTGTATATGTAGCAGTATAAAAAATAAAAGGAATATTTTTAATTCCCTCATTTTTTTTACATTCCATACATAACGAATAACCATCCATTACCGGCATAAGAATATCCGAAATAATTAAATCCGGTTTAGATTTAGAAATGAACCCAAGTGCTTCTGCGCCGTTTTTTGCCGAAACAACATTATAGCCGTATCCTTTTAATAAAACTTCTAAGAAATACAGGTTCTCAACTTTATCGTCAACAATTAAAATTTGCATAAAAAAAATCCTTTCTTTATTTTATTAATTCATCGGGCAAAAATGAATTCATTTGATTAATAAACGTATCTGGGTCTATTGGTTTTTCAATGTATCCTGTAGCCCCGGCTTCCATAACTTTTTCTCTATCTCCGGGCATTGCATACGAAGTAACGGCAATTATCGGAGTTTTTGTTAAATTCTCATTTTCCCTAATTTTTCTTGCAACCGTATAGCCGTCCATTTCGGGTAATTGAATATCCAAAAGTATTATATCAGGGTTACTATCAATAGCCATTTTAATTCCTTCTGGTCCGTTAAACGCTTGCAAAATCGCATAATCACTACTTTCCAACAAAAATGTTAGCATATACATATTTTGTTCGTTATCTTCAATTATCAATATTTTTGTCTTCATATTACACCTTCAAGTTATTTTCTGTTTGTTTTATAGGAAGTAAAACAATAAAAGTACTGCCAACCCCAATTTTACTTTCTACTCTAATCGTTCCGCCTAATTTAGTAACAAGTCGTTGACAAATAGATAAACCTAAACCGGTTCCTTCATGGTTTCTTGTTATACCGGTATCAACTTGACTAAATGGTTTAAACAATTTGTCCATATCCTCTTCTTTTATCCCTATTCCGGAATCAATTATTCTGGTTTCTATAAAATTATTTACAATTTTACTTTCAACTTTTACATAACCTATCTCTGTAAACTTAATTGAATTATTTATCAAATTTAAAAAGATTTGTTCAACTCTTCTACTATCGCTTTCAATTACTAAAATTTCTTCTGATATATGAACGGTAAGCTCTAAATTCTTTTTTACCGCCATATGTTGTACTGATAAAACAACTTTTTGAAGTGATTTTGTAAAATCAAAATCTTGAAATGAAACAACTAACTCCCCTGCTTCTATTTTGGATATATCCAATACGTCATTTATCAAATCAAGAAGATGTTTGGCGCTTCCTTTAGCCATTCCAAGTTGTTTTAACTGTTCGTCATTTAACGGACCTGCAATTTGTTTCATTAATATACCCGTAAACCCGATTATGGAATTTAAAGGAGTTCTTAATTCATGCGACATAGTTGCCAAAAATGCCGATTTCAATCTATCAGCAGATTCCGCTTTTTCTTTTGCGCTTTCAAGTTCCTTAGTCCTCTCATCAACCATTATTTCAAGATTGTTTTTGTATCTATTAAGTTCTTCTTCTGCTTTTTTTCTTTCATTTAACTCAAATATTAATTTTTCGTTTGAACTGGATAAATCGTTTGTTCTTTCAATTACTTTTTGTTCTAACTCATTTGTCAATCTAATGCGCATTCTATAGCTTCTATATATTGAAACTATTAAACTTATTAACAAAATTGAAGCAATAGTTAAAAAATAAACAAGATTTTCTTGTGTGTTTAATTTTGTTTCTTTGGTTTTCAATTGCTCTTTTTTTAATCTAATTTCAATATCTTGTTGTTTTATCTTATTCTGTTGCCTTAAAAGCTCGTTTTTACCTTTTTCTATATTTTTATTTTGTAATAATATTTTTTGCTCTTGAGCAAATAAAATATTTTGTTTTTCTTTAATATCACTTTCTTTTTGTAATAGTTCATTATTTAATTTTTGCAATAAACCGGTTTGTTTTTTAAACAATTCATCTTGTTCAAATATTTTCTTGTTTTGTTCATTTAGGCTATCTTTTTGTTTTAGAATTTCCTCATTATTTCGCTTTGATAAATCATTTAATTTTTTAATTGCTTCTTTTAATCTATCAATCGTTTTTTGCATATTACGCAAAGTTTGTTGCCCTTTTCTATACAATCCCGCTACGTCAACTTGAGTTCCTCCCAATAAAATAATATCATCATTTACCTTAAGACCTTGATTTAGAATATTTGCGTTATTTATTTCAAACTGCAAAGTCCCGTTTTCCGTATTAATAAAATTTATCATAATATCCTTTTTTTCCGAATAACTGTCAGTAACCAATAGGATACTTTTCCCTTCAATTTTATCGAAAATTGCATCTATTTTATCACTATTTTCAAATGGTACAAATATTAAATGTACATCAGCAACTTTATTTATATCATCCGAACTAAAAACAGAAAATGACTTATCTCTAATTTTTTTAGTTTTTGAAAGTTTTATTAATTCATTATTAAGTTCTTCATCTTTTCCAAAAATCATAAAATTAAATGATGATATTTTACTTTCTTGTTTCCATGTAATATTTTTTGCAAAGTTATATAAGAATGCCGCTATTGCCTCATGTTTCTCGATATTTTGTGCCCGTACAAAACTTGAAGAAATAAAAATACAAGCACTAAAAAACAAAAATATATTTTTTAATAAAGACATTTTGTTTTCTCCAAGCTTTGTGTTTTATTGATCTTCTTATTAATTAGTAATATAATTTTACAGAATCATAAATAATCACTCAGTTATTATATTTTTATAGACTGCCATAATATGCCACGCCATAAATTTATACAAATATCTCAAAATAAACCGTACTCTGTTATTCTTGTTCGTAAGTAAATATTTTCCCCATTTACGAAAAAAAATATAATTATTAACAAAAACAATTATTTTCTCAAGAAAAAACCCAAAAATGTTAGTTATTAAAAATTATTTTTTGTTCTTAATAATAAAAATTTTAATTATACTTAATATTAAATAAACCTCATATCTTTTACCGGTTTAACTATCCTTTTAATATATAATATAAACATTTTTTTACTAAAAAAAACATTTTGTAAAAAAAATTTAAATTATTAGTTTAAATTTTACAATTTTATTTTTAAACATTATTAGACACTTCATGAAAACACTTAAGTTATTAGTTTTTGTATCTTTATTTACAATGTTGGTTAACACAGTTTTTGCACAGACTGATTCGGCTGAAAAATTTAGCGAAACTTTAATTACACACGTTAATTGGGATGAATTTCAAAAAGATCTTTTTACTATAAGCCCCGATAGTAAAAGAGTAATTTATGTAATAAAACAAAATGAAAAATATTACATAATAGAAGATAATAAAAAAAGTCAAGCTTTTGACTATGTCGGAAAAATTGTATTTAGCAATGACAGCAAAAGATATTGTGCTTTAGTTATTAAAGGGAATAAAAACGCCGTGGTTTGTGACGGAAAACTTGGCAAATTATATTCCGAAATTAATTATGGTCCTGTCTTCAGTCCTGATTCTAAGCACTTTTTATATACTGTTTATGAAAAGAATAATCAATTTGTTGTTTATGATACAAAAGAAGAGAAAAAATATAGTAGTCTAAGTGATCCGATATTTAACTCTGAAGGAAACTCGTATGCTTATGCCGGTTTTGTAAAAAATATTCTTTATACCGTACTTAACGGAAAGGAATTAAAAAAACACGAATTGCTATCCGGAGATCTCAAATTTTCAGGAAACGGCAAAAGAATCGGTTATGCAGTATATAAAGATGTAAAAAAAGCGATGGTTATTGACGGAATTGAACAGAAACCATTTACGGATATTATTGAAAATAGTTTAAAATTTGATTATTTAGGAAATAATTATATTTATGTTGCTCAGGATTCAAATCTACACACTGTATTTGTAAAAAATAATGTTGAAGAAGGGAAATATAGTTCGGTTGATACTACTATTCTTTCAAAAGACGGTAAAAATTACTATTACACTGCACAATATAAATATAACGATTATAAACGAAATTTTGCGGTTGTAACCGAGTATTATGTTGTACATAACGGAAAGCAAATTGGTGTTTTTGATGAAGTTATGAAGAATTCTCTTATAACCGATTCAACCGGTGAGCATTATACTTTTGCAGCCAAAAAAGGAGGAACCTGGTCTATATATTATGATGGCGAAATAGTCGGTACACACGAATCAGAATCTTTTCCTTATCTCAGTTTTGACGGAAAAACTATTGTTTACGCTACTTACAAACCTGACGGTAAAATGACAATGGTTATAAACAAAAAAGAAGGTGATGTGTATGATCAAGTATTTTATCCGATCTTTAATCCGGCAAATAACAAAGTAATTTATGCTGCAAAGCAAAACAATAAGGTTTTTTTGGTAACTGACGGTGTAAAAGGAAAAGAATATGATGATTTATTATTCTATTTCTTTAGTTATACAGGTAAAGATTTGGTTTACGGAGCTATTTCCGGAGATAAACGGTTGTATTGTATTAACGGTAAAGAAAGTAAACTATATACCGATATAAAAACTGCTTTATATAGTAACGATGATAAACATTTATATCTATTAGTTTCGGAAGATGAGGGTTTAAAATTAGTTGTGGACGGTACTGAAAGCAGATTATATAATTGGATCGGCGGCTATCAATTATATGATGAAAAAGCAGGCGAAATCAACTTTATCACCTTAAATAATGATAATATATATAAAGTAAAAGCAAAGCTGGATTAAAGTTCAAAACTTTATGCTTGTTTTATTTTGAAAGCCAAAAGGTTATTTCTTTTGGCTTTTTATTTTTCACAATTTGTTTATAAAATTTAACCAACCTTGTAAAAATATTCCGATTTTATCGATACTATTATCGAATTCACTTAATAAAGTAGAAAATCTTATTTTATGAAAGTATCCGTTATCCGCTCGCAAATACAAAGTGGAAAGTTCATCAAAATATTCTCCGCTTTTCGCTTTATGAAGATATGATAGAAGACAACTTAAAAACTCGGGATTTTTAGAATTGGTTAAACAAAAAGGTTCATCGATAATAATTTTAACACTTTTGTATAACTGCTTCTTTTCCATTAATGTAAATACATTTTTACATGCCTCATATTCAGTTAATAAATTCGGATCATCCAAATTATTTGGAATAGGCACTCCGTAATTATAGATTGTAATTGTAAAATATCCGAATTCATAATTTTCGCTTCTATAATAAATTTGAACAGCTCCGTCTTCAAGAAGTGCCGAATCTATAAAGTTATAATCTCCTACTTTTATAGGAAAAGTGTTTTTACTTTTAATTTTTTCAAAAAAATTGTTTTGCATTAATTACTCCACTATAATTACTTATATTTTTTAATAAATCTACTTTTTTAATAAGGTATTCCGCTCCTTTAATATATTTTAATAAGCTAAATAAATAATAATAAATAGTTTTTTAATAAACAAACGAATTAAAAAATATTTAAATTATTATGATTTATTAGAAGTAATTATGAAAGTACTTTTATAATTAATAGATAAAATTAAATAAGTATCCAATAATTATTATTCCTATTGCTACTACACCAATAAAAATTAAAATAAGTTTAGTTTTTAATACTTTTTTAAGAATTATTGTTTCGGGTAATGATAATCCTATTACACTCATCATAAATGCTAAAACCGTACCCAATGCTGCTCCTTTACCTAAAAGAGCTTGAACAATTGGAATAATTCCTGCTGCATTGGAGTACATCGGAATACCCATAATTACGGCAATTGGTACCGACCACCAAACACTTTTTCCCATTATATTTGCCATAAAGTTTTCCGGTACATATCCATGTATTCCGGCACCTACTGCTATACCTACAATTATATAAATCCAGACTTTTGAAATAATCTCTTTAACTGCAATAATTCCCGATTCGATTCTGTCTTCAAAATTCATCTTTTTTGCCGAAGCATCATTCTTTCCTACTTTAACTTGAAAAACCCATGGTTCTATATACTTTTCAAGCTTTAACTTTCCGATTATATAACCTGAAAATATAGCCAAAATTACGCCTGTAGATAAATATAAAAGTGCTGTTTGCCAGCCAAATAATCCAAATAAAAGAACTAAAGCAACTTCATTAATCATGGGAGCAGCAATTAAGAAAGAAAAAGTAACCCCCAACGGAATTCCACTTTCTACAAAACCTAAAAACAACGGTATTGCCGAACAACTACAAAAAGGAGTAACAATACCTAATAAGCTTGCAAGTATATTTCCTAAAAATAGTTTTTTCCCTCCTAATAAATCACGCGTTCTTTCTGCAGAAAAATAACTTCGTATTATTCCCACAAAAAAGACTATTAGAATTAAAAGTAATAATACTTTTGGAATTTCAAAAAGTAAAAACCAAAAAGATTTTGTAAAATGTGTTCCGTTTTCGCACCTAAGAATATTAAATACCACAAAATCGGTCAGTCTTTCCAAATTAAAGTATAAAAAGATCCAAAGAGGCAATACAAATAATATATAAAAAAGTTTATTTATTTTCATTTATACTATGCAATTATTTCTTAACTGCTTCTAAAATAATATTACTTAATTTCTCTTTTGTAGGTAGTTTACCGCTATGTAAAACAACTCCGTTTACAACTAAACCAGGTGTAGCCATAACACCATAACTTAAAATATCTTGATATTCTTTTACTTTTTCAAAAACTGCCTCAACCTTGTTTTCTTCGCAAATCTCCTTGACCATTTGCTCCAAATTATTGCAATTAGCACATCCTCCCCCTAAAATTTTAAAATTATTCATATTATTCCTTCATTAAATAGTTTTTATAAAATTCATTAAATTCTTTAAATATTAAATCCCTTATTCTCCTATATTCAAATAATATCTCTTCATCAGATCCTTTAGCCTCAGCCGGGTCTTCAAAACCTATATGAATTGTTTCACCAATTTTTCCCAAAAATATCGGACAACTCTCTTTTGCGTTATCGCATACGGTAATTACATAATCAAAAACTTTTTCAACAAATAAATTCACATTTTTGGGTTTGTTTAGCGAAATATTAATTCCCACTTCACTCATCACTTTAACCGTTAACGGATTTATTCGTTTTTCCGGATTTGTACCTGCTGAATAAACTTCAATTTCATTGTTGAATGATTTTAAGAATCCTTCAGCCATTTGACTTCTACACGAATTTCCGGTACAAAATATTAATATTTTAGATTTCATTTTATTTTATATTTCGGTAATTTACGATATATTATTTATTGCATAATAGATTTCTATCAACACAGCAAATTTTTTTGAAGTCGTTTTCCAGTACTTCATTGTTGTTTAACCAAAAAACCAGCATGGCAAGTATTGAACTTATTATCGGATTATTAGGGCGTGGATTTATTGTATAGTTCACCCACTTACCATCTCTACTTTCAACAATAAAACCAATCTCTTTTAATATGCTTAGATGTTGTGATACAGTAGAATTAGCTAATTGCAAAACTTCTCTAATTTCGCAAACACAAAGCGATTTTTCTTGTAACATCCTAATTATTCTAAGCCTGCTTGAATCTGATAATGCTTTAAATATTTTTTCTACTTCTTCCATTCTCGCAATTCATTTCGTTATTTACCGAAATATAATAAATGGCGGATTCAAAATCAAGTATTTTTTTATCTATTTTGTCTTTCTGAAAATTAATACCTTATTATTTGTTGTTTCAGCTTCTTTTATTAAATCTAAACCCAATTTATTTAATTCATTATTTATTAAATCACAATTAATTTTTGTCATTTTGTTTTTTGAAAAAAGTAATTTTCTTAACACTTTTATCAAGTATTTTAATAAGTTAATTTTTATAGGTTCAAATTGTTCTATTCTTTTTGTTTTAAAAACAAGAACTAATAGCCCTCCATCGCTTACCAATTCAACAAATTCATTTATTTTATTTTTGTCGTTTTCAATTAAATGAAAAAAGTGTGCTATCAATACTACATCAAAATAATTTTTTGGTAAACAAAATTTTTCCGATAAATCACACAAAAAAAATGACAAGTTATTAAGATGTAAATTTAAAGCCTTTTTTTACCCCTTTTTAATCATATTTGAAGCAAAATCCACCCCTAATACATCAAAGCCCCTTTTAGCAAATTCAATACAATAACTACCGGTAGCACAACCAACATCAATTATTTTTCCTATTTTCACTTCAGATTTATTAGTGACAATATCTACAATATCTTTAATTTCATTTCCATAGTCAGAAGAAATAAGAAAATCATCCCACGTATAACTTTGTAAGTTCCAAAAGTACTTTAATAAAATATTTTTCACTTATAAAAACCATTTTTTTAATTAAGATATTAATTTAATTAAAGGTTGTAAAAATTACGAAAATTTTATTATTAAACGTAATTTACTTTGTTGCCATATTTTAATATTTAGAACTCTGCTATTTTAATATTTTTTTTAAGTAAACAATAGCAATTTATATTACAACAAAAATAAAATAAGCAAGTCCCGTTTTTAATAAATAAACTACATTTTTCACTTTAATTTAACGAGACTGCTCTAAAAACTATGGCTATTTTTATTTTATAAAATTTTCCTTTTAATAAATAATTCAATTATTTCTAAATTTTATACTTGTCCCTATACTTATAGTTTTCTTTTTGCAATTTGCTTAATTTTTTTTCTTTATCTTTTTTCTGCAGAAAGTACTCTTTATTGTCTTTAAGTTCCAAGTATTCTTCTTCTTTAAGCAGCTTAATATAAGAATTGTACCTTTCTAATGTAATTATTCCTTCTTTAACAGCATTAATAACAGCACAACCTGTTTCATTAATATGTTTGCAATCACCAAATTTACAATAATTAGCAATTTCGTCAATTTCGGAAAAAACTTCGTTAAATCCGTCATTGGTTTTCCAGAGATGAAACTCACGCATTCCCGGCGTATCAATTAAAATTCCGCCGTTGGGCATTATAATTAATTCTCTTCTTGTAGTAGTATGCTTACCTCTATCATCTTTTATACGAATTTCATTTATTTTTAGTAAATCTTCGCCAAGCAAGTTATTTATTAAGCTTGATTTTCCGGCTCCTGATGATCCTACAAAAGCATAAGTTTTACCGCATTTAATAAAATCAGCTAAAGCGTTAATTCCATAATTAGTAACCGTACTTGTACTAATTACTTTTATATTAGGAATTATTTTTAAAATTTGCCGTTCATAATATTCAGTTTCAGTTGTTAAGTCTGCTTTACTTAAAATTACTACGGGTGTAATTCTTCCTGAAGTAGCCATAATTAAATAACGTTCTAATCTTCTTAGATTAAAATTTTCGTTACAACTTTGTACAATAAATAAATAATCGATATTTGTAACAATAATCTGTTCACATATTTTAGAACCTGAAACTTTTCTCGAAAAGCTTGTTTGCCTATCCAAAACATAATGAATTATAGCCTTATTATCATCATAAACATCAATCATTACCCAATCGCCTACTTTAGGAAAAAGTGAAATATCGTCAGTTGAGAACATAAGTTTACCCGATATCTCGGCTTCATATTCACCGTTAATATTTATTACTACATATCTATTTTTATTTTCAATAATAACCCGCGCGGGAATTAAAGACTTAAAATCCGGATTTGAATCGATTTGACTTTGAAAAAAATTATTCCAACCTAAGTTTAAATTATTAAACATTTTATTCTCCATAAAAATTTTAATTGCTTAAATTTTAAAATATTACATACCCGTTTCGGCATTGTATCAATTCCGAAAGGAAGATCGGTCAGACAAAACAATAAATATTATTAGTTGTTTTGCCTTCCGTTAGGATTGGGCAATTATTGTTTTTGAAGAAATGTTAATAAAACACACTCGTAAATTTTTTCTATATTTAAATTTAATAAAAAAATTTTTTGTTTGCAATTTTTTAAATATGTTTAAGTATTAATAATTATTTTTGTTTAATTTGATTTAAATTAGTTTTATTATATTATAGTTTAAAATGAATTCGTATTTATTAAAATATGGGGATTGTATGAGAAAATTTTTTAGTTTTTTGCTTATTTTTTGTGTTATTCCTTTTTATACCAAGTTTTTAATAGCTCAAGAAAAATTAAGCGGTTTTGTAAAAAGTTTTTATTTTAACGAACAAGTTTGCCAATTTAATTATGACCCCGAAATAAGAGTTTTTATAAATGCACCTTCTTTTGAAAATTTTAATCCACAAAAACCAACTTGCATAACTCTATATGCTTTACCAAACGGAAATAGTATTGAATGGACAACCGGTAAGCAGCTAAATATCGGAGATGACTGGCATTACGATATACAACACATTGGTGCACAAACTCGTTTTTTAAGAGAAAATGACCCAACTTATAATTATGTAACTGTATATCTTGAAACAAAACAATTAAGTTGGCCTTCGTGGAAAAGTAAATATCCTAATACTCACGCAACAATAATAACAGGATTAGTAGAATACATTAAAAATATTTTTTCGCAATATAATCCCTTTATTGTGTTAAACGGTCACAGCGGAGGAGGTCGTTTTACATTTTCATTTTTAGACGGCGTTAGCGCTATTCCTTCTTATGTTAAACGGATTACTTTTTTGGATAGTGATTACGGATATGATAATTCGTATGGTCCAAAATTTGTAAATTGGTTGAATAGTTCACCCGATAATTATTTATGTGTTATTGCTTATAACGATTCTGTTGCGTTATACAACGGTCAGCCTATTGTATCGGCAACGGGCGGTACCTGGTACAGAAGTCAGATGATGAAAAATTATTTAATCCCCTTTTTTTCATTTACTTCGTCAATTGACGAAAATTTTATGTTATTTACGGCATTAAGCGGAAGAATTAAATTTATATTAAAACAAAACCCGACTCAAGCTATTTTACATACGGTGCAAGTCGAAAAAAACGGTTTTATTCATGGAATGCTTACCGGTACCGATAAAGAAGAAGTAGGATATATCTATTACGGTAATAGAGCATACACAAATTATATACAATCTGCTACTGTTTACCCTAACCCCCTTTCGATTCCGCCAAGGCAAACAACATTTTTAACCGGTTCACAATTTATGCAAGAAGTAACTAATCTTACTTTTCAACAACGAGAAGATAGGATTTTACAGGAGCTTACAAAAGGAAATATTCCGGATTTTATGCGTGAGCTTGTAACTATAATGGGTAATTTTCAGGATGTAAACGGCATAACTCATTCTCTTAGTTATTATGTAATGCCGGATTACTTGGCAATTGGTTCAAATCAAGATTTTTGCCGCATCCCGACAGGTCCTATAACTGCTCAAAGAATTGCAGATTTATACGGCGCTACAATGCCTACAAGAAAATTAGTAGATAATATTTATAGTAAAAGTACTGTTAAATTAGAACCGGTTACTTATGCCCCTGTAGGTAATAATAACGAATTAGTTCCTAAGTTTATTGAGCATAATAATGCAATTGAAAACCAAAGAATAGCGGCAGGTGGTCAATTAGGAGATTTAACCGGAGGAACGAAAAAAGATGTAGTTATAAGTAATTTAATAGTTGACCCTAACAGACCTAATCACGTTGTAATTTACGGATGGCACAAATTAGACGGGACACCCATACAACCCTTAACAAATATACATATAAATTCGTATGTTGATTACAGCCATGGTATAAGATATCTAAATAACTATGCCATGCTTGACGGGAAATTAGTTAAACTAACAGATTTATTAATAGATGAAGTTAAATATAAAATTATAAGTGATGAATCATCTGCAATGTACCAGCCCACGTACCTTAGTTCTACAGAAATTCCTTCAAAACCGAACTCCTTTGGAGTTATAAACAACAGTTATAATAGTCTAAAAATTTTAATAAAACCAAATCCTATTGTTACTAATTATGAAATTTACCTTTCTACAGACGGAACGTCATTCAATCAAATATTTACTTTTACTTCCGGAGACGAATATATTTTATCAGATTTAGAACCAAATAAAGTTTATTTTATAAAAATTAAAGCTGTAAATGATTCTGGAAAATCTCAATTTTCTGAAGTATTAGCTGCAATTACTTCAGCAATTGATGCTAAAGCATTAATTGTAAACGGATTTGATAGAGCCACAGCCGGCAATACCTATAATTTTATTATTCAACATGGTCAATCTTATTTTGAAAACGGTATATACTTTTGTTCGGCAAGTAACGAAGCCGTTATAGACGGAATTATTAATTTAAATGATTACGAAATTGTCAGCTATATATTAGGAGAAGAAAGTACAGCCGATGAAACATTTAATAGTCAAGAACAGACTATTGTGGCTAATTACCTAAAAAGCGGAGGTAAATTATTTGTTTCCGGTAGTGAAATAGCATGGGATTTGGATAATAAAGGAACTACTGCAGATAAAAACTTTATTCATAATTATTTAAAAACTTCATATAAAGCAGATGCCCCATTTGGCGTTTCCGGCACATACTACAATGTTACAAGTTTATTAAACAATAATCTTACTTTCGCATTCGATAACGGTACACATGGGCTTTATAATACGTTATGGCCCGATGTTATCGGTACTTATCAAGGGAGTTACGGTTTTGCGAAATATAATCAACTTGATACGTCAAACGGATTTGCCGGTATTTTTTACAGCGGAATATTTAACGGAGGAACATTACCCGGCAAAGTTATTGTTTTAGGATTTCCGTTTGAAACAGTAGTAACAAATCAAAGTAGAAACCAATTATTAAATAACGTTTTTATTTTAATGGATATTAATACGGCAATTAACAATGGAGAGA
Organism: uncultured Ignavibacteria bacterium; assembly: GCA_937930275.1. GTDB lineage: Bacteria > Bacteroidota > Ignavibacteria > Ignavibacteriales > Melioribacteraceae > JAEXOD01. The sequence goes on along the minus strand of CALGLM010000329.1, from coordinate 8,891 downwards.
ACAACACAAATTATTTAACATTCTCACTATCTCAAAACTATCCCAATCCTTTTAATCCGAGTACCACAATAACTTTCACTTTACCAAATTCCGAATTCGTATCGCTAAGAATTTATAACATACTCGGACAAGAAATATCAACTTTAGTAAACGAAGAATTGCCTGCCGGAAGTTATTCTAAAATTTGGGATGCTAAAAATCTATCAAGCGGAATATATTTATGTTCCATTACGACAAATAGCAACTCAAAAACAATTAAAATGAATTTAATAAGATAAAAGACAAATAAAAAGATTGTTTTAATTATATCTGCGTTTCATTAAGTAAATAAATACGGGAGCACCCACTAATGCAGTTATTGCCCCTACAGGTATCTCGCCTGGCAATAAAACAGTCCTTGCAATAGTATCCGCTATTATTAGGTAAGTACCTCCAATAAAAAATGATGACGGAAGTATTATTCTATTATCATTACCAAAAATCATTCTACATACATGCGGAATAAGTAAACCTACAAATCCGATTATTCCGCTTACCGAAACTATAAACCCTATCAACAAGCTTGAAGTAAAATAGCTTATTGTTTTTATTAGTTTTGTATTAACCCCTAAGCTTAAGGCATGTTCATTTCCTAATGCAAGAACATTATATTTTTGAGCAAAAATTACCAAGATAAATGATAATATAAATGTAGCCGGTGCAATAACAAACACAGCGTTTGGATCGGCGTTAGCTAAATTACCTATCATCCAAAATACTGCAGTCCTTAAACTATCATTTAGTAAAGTAATAAGTAATAGAATTAAAGCACTAAAAAATGCGCTAATCATAATACCGGTAAGTAATAAAACGTTAGGTTCTAACTCCCCCAATTTTCTTCCTAAAACAAAAACTAAAAAGATAATTAAAATTGACCCGACTGCTGCAAACGAAGTTACCATTGTGAAAGAAAGACCGAGGAAGATTGCTAAAATAGCACCAAAAGTACCACCACTACTAACTCCCAGTATGTACGGTTCTGCAAGAGGATTGATTAAAATGGCTTGAAAAACGGCACCGGTAACACTTAACCCTGCTCCTACACAAAAAGCAAGTACAATTCTACTAAAACGTATGCCTAAAATTACCGATAGCTCTTCGTTAACTCTATTGTTACCCGAAAGGTAATTTATAATATCACTAAACTCTACTTTAACACTTCCTGATAAAACAGAAACAAAAATTGCAACCATTCCGATAATAACTAAGATTGGCAGAATTACCGATAAACGTTTTATTGGTGAATTATAATTACTTCCCATTAACTAAACTCAATTTTTTAGAAATTTCATATTAAGCTAAAAAATTATTAATTGTGTGATTATAATTTTAACCACATTTTATCCAAATAATAATTCTTAATGAACTGCTTTTTTATGATATTTATTATTTACAAATGTACTTTTTGCACTATACAAATATAAAGTTTTTTATTAATATAATTGTTTAAAAAGTAGACTTACTAAATTTGTTAAATTGCGTGCGGAAAGTTTAATAAATATAAAACCGGTAACCAATAACTTTAATATTAAATTCTATAAATATTATTATTAAATTAAAACAAAAAATTACTTAAAATAAGTAAATATGCCTTAATATTTTATTACTCGGTTTTTAATAAAACTTCCTTTAAGTTAGCAATTAAGGTATTCCTATTAAAAGGCTTAATTATATAATTAGTACATCCGGCTTTAATAAATTCTTCTTTATCAATATCAGCGGTATAAGCAGTCACGGCAATTATCGGAGTATTTTTATAGAGCTCGGATTTTCTAATTTCTTTAGTTAAATCCAAACCGTTAAGACCTACCCCTAAATTAATATCCATTAAAATAACATCGAATTTTTCCTTATTAATAATTTCTATTGCTTTTTGAGCGTCTTCTGCAGTAAATACATCAAAAAGTTTTTTAAGAAATATTTTAACAACACTTCTATTTATTTCGTCATCTTCAACATACAGTAATTTTTTATTAATCACTCTTTTTTCAAATACTTCTTCGGGTAGTAAATTACTAATATTATTTTTTTCAGTTTCATTACTTTGTGATTCAAGTTCATCCAAATAAGGTATTTTTACAATAAACTCGGTACCTTGCCCTAATTTACTTTTAACTTCTATTGAACCGTGCATTAGTTCTATAATTTTTTTTGCAATTGTTAAGCCTAAACCTGTTCCCTCGTAACCCCTGTTTAAACCTTCGCTTACTTGCCTAAAAGCTTGCCAAATTACAGGAATTTTATCTTCGGGAATTCCTATTCCCGTATCTTTTATATTAATAAATATGTATTTAATATCATCTTCTAATAAAATTCCGACTTCAATATTTATTTCACCTTTTTCAGTATATTTAACAGCATTATCTATAATGTTATGAACTGCACGAACAAAAAAGTGTTCGTCTAATTCCGAAAAGCATGATTTTAACTTTGAATCAAATTTTAGTCTAATTCCTTTATTTTCAATTGTTTCTCTAAAACTTAAGGCAATTTTTTCAACAGTGGTTATAACTTCGGTTCTTTTTTTGTCCAGTTCAACATTTTGTGATTCAATTGTTGATAAATCTAAAATTAAGTTTAAAGTTTCACCCAATCTTTTTCCGGAATATAGAATAGTTGCAGCCATATTTTTATGAATTGGGTTATTTAGCTCCATTGTTAAAATTTCTGCAAAACCGAGCATTCCGTTCAACGGAGTTCTAATTTCGTGATTCATGTTAGCCAAAAAATTAGATTTAAGTCTGTTCATCTCCTCTGCATGTTCAAGAGCTTTTTTAAGATTAGTTTCCATTTCTTGCTTTAACGTAATATCTTCTTTTACGGCAACGTAATTTGTTATAACACCGTCTTCGTTTTTTAAGGGAGTTATTGTTGCACTTTCCCAATATAATTCACCGTTTTTCTTCTTATTTCTAAAAATTCCGTTCCATTTTTCGCCTGCTATTAATAATTCCCACATTTTTGCATAATCGTTTTTACCGAAATAGTCAGAGCTTAACATGTTTGGATTTTTACCCATAACTTCATCTATTGTGTATCCCGAAATTTCAAGAAACTTTGGATTGACATACTCAATAATTGCATCTTTATTTGTTATCACAATAGAAATTTGACTTTGTTCAACTGCCATAGAAAGTTTTTTTAAGTTCTTTTCAACAATTTTTCTTTGATGATTTGATATTGCGATGGCAATCTGATCAGCTAATTGACATAAAAACGAAATTTCTTCGCTACTCCAAATATGTTGCACGCCTACATGCTCAACACATATAATACCAAGCAACTTATCAGAAAACCTTATAACGCTATCTAACATCGAAGTGATGTTAAGTTTACTAAAGTATTTATCAACGTATCCTTTTGTTCTCGGATCTTGATATGGGTAACTTGCATCAACAAATTTTGAGCGTTTAAGAGCTTCAAATTCGTTTTTAAATTCATCATATTCAAGAATATCACCTTTTGTATGTGTTTTTTTGCTCAGCTCATATAAGTTTATACATTCAAGTTTGCTAAATTCATCATTAAATAGCCAAATAGAAGTCCTTTCTGCTTTTAGGTAATTTCCTATCCTTTCTGTTAAAAATTGATATAAAAGTTTAATGTCTCCCTTATTTAAATATTCGGAGGTTGCTGTTTCAATTAATATTTCCTGTTGCAAAGTAAGTTGCTCAAGTCTTTTTATTTCGGTTTCTTCTTGCATTTTTTGATAAGTAATATCACGCATACTTTCAATAGCACCTATTATTTCCCCTTCACTATTATACAGCGGCGAAGCTTTACTATATAACCATGCTCCTTTATTCTTGTATAAACTCGGGCAGAAAATACTTATTGTAAATGAGTCTCCTTTTTTTAATATTTCTTTATATTTAGATTTTATCTCTTCGTCATCCGAAAATATTAAATCTAACAAAACCGGTCTTTTTTCGCCGTAAAAAGGAATTGCATATTCACGGTCTTGTTTTCCTATCATTTCAGCAGCAGTAAATCCGGTCATTTCCTCCATAGCTTTATTCCATAATATAATTCGTTTGTTTTTATCAATGGCAAATGTTGGATCCGGTAAAAATGTAACAATATCGTTTAGTCTTGTTCTATTTTCTGCCAACGCTTTTTCGGCATTTATTCGCTCCGTAACTTCTAAAACTTGAGATAGTGAATATAAAATTTTACCTTTATAATCTTTTCGTACGGTATTATACCATTCGCAAAAAATGATTTTTCTATCTTTAGTATAATTCCTATTTACTGTAACTATATAGTTTTTTACTCCTGTTACAAGTAAACTATGATCATTTTTTACAGTATTGATATCTTTTTCGTATATTAATTTTAATTCTTCCGCATTTTTACCTAAAACTTCTTTTTCGGTAAATCCAAATATTTTTTCAGCTTCTCCTGTCCATCTACTTATCCTTTCGTCAGAATCCCATTCAATTACTGCCATTGGTGAGTTTTGTATAAAGTAATTTAGTTTTTCCTCACTATACTCAAGTTCAAGTTTGATTTTTTTATTATCTGTTATATCTTTTGCAATCCCTTCAATCCCAATCGTATTTCCCTCTTTATCGGTAATTGGGACAGCACTTGTCGAATGCCAACGCCAATAGCCGTCCTTATGTTTTACTCTGTATTCAATGCCTTCTTCTATTTTTAAATTTGTTAAAATTTTTAATACAAAGTGTTCACATCTATTTAAATCTTCGGGGTGTACATATTCGCTAAAATGCCTTCCCAAAACTTCTTCTTGTTTATGCCCTAATTTAATTTCCCAAGAAGGAGATACATAAGTAAAAAAACCGGTTGTTGTCATTGTAAAAATCACGTCAAAACTATTTTCTACAATTGATTTGTGTTTAGCTTCACTTTCTTTAAGCTCTCTAATTAATTCAGTATTTTCAGCTTGGTCATTTAAAATTTTACCTATTAGAATAGTTACAAACGGATAAGCTAATAAAACCGTAACGGCAATTGTTCTAAAAGTGATCCAAACAAAATTTTTTGGTAAAAAGAACATTAAAAAAAGCATAACTAAATGGACTAAAATGCCTAAGAGGTATAAAGTTATATTATTAATTACTAAATAGTCATGTTTCTTTAAAAAGTTAAATAACAGACCCACAATTACCGAAGACATGATAACGGAACTTCCTACAAATGCTCCGTCACCGCCAATAATTAGTCGTACAGCTACTGCCATAACTCCGGAAATAATTCCCGTAATATTTCCAAAAAAGAGTGCCCCTAAACTTAATATAATAGACCTTCCGTCAAAAAATATACCCGGTGTTAATTGATATGGGTTAAACATTGCGAGTATTGCAATAAAGCCAAAAACTATGCCTTGCAATATTTTCCCCAAATTGCTTTTTCTATCAAATCGTTTATCTACAAAACCCGAAACAACACTTACTGCCACAATAATAGCCAAATTGTAAATTATTTCGATAATAATCATATAAATTCCCTAAAGTTCAAATGACGTTTTATTTGGCAAAGTAAAATAAAAAATGCTGCCTTCATTTAGTTTGCTTTCAACCCATATTTTTCCGTTATTTTTTTCAATAAATTCTTTACACAATAATAGTCCCAAACCGGTACTTTCTTCTCCTAACGTCCCTTTTCTACCCACCTTTTCGCCTATTACAAATAAATTTTTTAATAGTAAGTCCGGAATTCCGATTCCTTCATCTTTAACGCTAATTTTGCTAAATTCGTTATCCAATAGAGAAATATCCACTATTATAGAAGAGTTGTTATTTGAAAATTTAATAGCATTACTTAGTAAGTTACGAATAACCGAATTTATCATTTTTTCGTCACAAAACACAAATGAATTAACAGGTATTTTGTTAATAATTTTTATATCTTTTTTGTTATCAATATAAAACATAATTATTTGATCCACAATTTTTGAAATATCGAGGTTTTGTGGCTCAAAAGAAATAAGCCCTCTTTGCATTCTGCTCCATTCCAGTAGGTTTGATAACAAATTATAAATTCTTTTTGTGCTTATATTAAATCTTAGTAATAAATCTTTCATCTCATCCGCAGGTATAGCTTCTAAATCATTAGCCAATAATTCTGTCAATCCCAAAAATCCCTGAAAAGGACTCCTCAAATCATGCGCAATAACCGAAAACAGTTTATCTTTTTCAATATTTATTTTTTCTAAATTTGCTTTTGTTTCGTTCAGTTGATTTATAACTGTTTCTTTTTCAATCAATATCTGTTCTACTAAATTTTTTGATTCATTTAGATCTTCATTAATTTTTGTTAAATTAATATGTGCTTCCTTTAAATCAGTAATATCGGCAGCTACAGAAAAACGAAATATTTTATCAAACACGTGGATAGTATCTATTGTTAATATTATGTGTTTCTGCTTTCCGGTTTTAGTAAACAAAATTGTTTCATAATTTTTTAAGCCCCCTTTTAAATCGGAATTTTTTAATATTTCGTTTTTTATTCTATCATTTAAAATTCTAAGTTCAATTGCATTTTTACCTATTACTTCTTCAAATGTATATTCAAATAATTCGCAAAATGCGTTGTTTATATCAACATAATTTCCCGTCTTAGTCTCAGATATTGCACAAGCTACCGGATTATTATTAAATACTTTTTCAAATTTTTCTTCCGACTTTAATATTTGAGAAATATCTTTTGATAATCCAAAATAAGCAGAATTTTCATTCCATATTCCTTTGATTATTCTCGATTCAACCGAAATTTTTTCGCCGGATTTATTAAAAATATATTTCGGCAATATTTTTTCGTCAATTTTCGATAACCCTACATTGGTAAGTTCTTCAATTCCAATACCATAGATGTCCTTAATATTTTTTGTAACTAAATCATCATCTTTATAATTTAAGTGGTTTGTTACTTCACTGTTAACAAATAATATTTCTCCTTTTTCTGAGAAAACAAATATAAATTCGTCAATACTATTTAATAGCCGTTCGTAATTTTCACGCATTGCTTTAAATTTGTTTGCTACCGATTTTCTTTCGGAAATATTATGTATAAAAATAATAAATATTCCTCCGTCTATTATATTTTGATATTTAACACTAACTTCTACATCATAAATAGTCCCGTCTTTCCTTTTATGCTTTGTTTCGTAACGTAATGATCTTCCATTTTTAATTTCGCTTATTTTAGCGTTTAAACTTTCTAAATTATAAACTGCTGATAAATTTATTATATGCATCTCCCTAAGTTCGTCAATACTATATCCGCTCAGTTCGGAATAAGACTCGTTTGCTTCTATTATATTTCCGTTAATATCCAAAATTAAAAAACCGTCTAATGCCGTTTTTAATATTGTCCTGTACTTTTCTTCGCTTAATCTAAGATTCTCTTCGGCAAGTTTTCTATCAGTTATATCATGAATAATGGAAAATAGAAGTTCTTGATTATTAATGAAAACTTTTGAAGAATTAACTTCAACAGTTCGTATTTCACCCGTACTTAATTTATGCGGAAATATAAAGTACGTTCTTTCACTATTAAAAGCGCTTAACCTTTCTGCATTAATTTGTTCCGGACTTAAATCATTAATCTCCGATATATTCATCTTCTTTAGCTCATCAATCGAATACCCATAAAACTTACCGGCACTATAATTTGCATCAATAATTTTTCCGCTCAACGGGTCTATCAATAACATTACTGAAGTATGAAAATCGAAAGCAGAATGCCATAATTCTAAATTTGCTTCATACTTTTCCTTAAGTTGTTTTGAAAAAGTTATATCAATATGCATCCCCGCAATCATCTCCGGTTTTCCTCTTTCATCTCTTTTGTAAACCCTCCCTTTAGTTAATATCCAGACCCAATTTCCGCTCTTATTCCTCATTCTAAATTCGCACTCAAGCGATTTTTTTACTCCTAATAGATGAAGCTGTATTTCGTATTCAACTTTTGGTTTATCTTCTTTGTGAATTAGGTTAAAACAATCTTTAGAGTTGTTTAACTTATACTCGTTAGGCGAATACCCTAAAATTTCTAAATATCTGTTATTCACAATAATTGTATCGTTTATTAAATTCCAGTCCCATGTTCCGGCTTCAGTGCCGGATATTATTGTACTATTACGAATACTTTCTTCTTCTAAACTTGATATTTTATATTTTAAAGAATTTATTTGTTCTTCATACTTATCAATAATATTTATTAATGTTCCTTTATCTTCACAGCTAAGTTTTTGATTAATCAAATGCTCAGACATAAAAAAACTCCTACTACATTTATTGCTAATATAATTATTTTTTTATTCTTTTTCATTAATTTTGTTTTCATATATATTATTTTTAATTTTTAAAACTATTTTATCAATTGATTAATAATAAAACCAAGGTTAAATAATGGAAAAAATAAGTTGGTACGAAAAACTTTTTGAAAATTATGCCGAAAAATATGAAAACGAGTGCTTTACTAAAGGTACACTTGGTGAATGTAATTTTTTAGAGCAAGAATTTGGCTTTGATAAATCAAAAAAAATTATAGATATTGGCTGTGGAACCGGCAGACATACAATAGAACTAACCAAGCGTGGTTATGATGTGTTAGGAATTGATCTATCTGAAAATATGCTTAAAAAAGCGCGTGAAAAAGCTGACAACATTGGCGTTAATATTAAAGTTATGCAACTTGATGCTCGTAATTTATCCTTTAACAAAGAATTCGATTATGCGATAATGTTATGTGAAGGAAGTTTTCCGCTTATGGAAACCGACGAAGAGAATTTTAAAATTTTACAAGGCATCAGTTACTCACTTAAAGATAAAGCCAAGTTAATATTCACGACTCTTAACGGATTATTCCCCGTATTTAATTCAATT